>JALYTG010000123.1 GCA_030854405.1 Chloroflexota bacterium
ACCCATCCCCGATTGAATCTCGTCGACGATCAGCAGGATCCCATGCTGGTCGCAGATCTGGCGCAGGCCAGCCAGAAAGGATGCGGGTGCCGGGAAATAGCCTCCCTCGCCCTGGATCGGCTCGATCACAATGGCGGCGACGTCGGACGGCGCGATCAAACGTCCGAGGATGCTGGTACGGAGCACCGCGAGCTCGGCGCTGCCGTCTCCACCACTCTCCTCGCGCCAGGCGCGGACATGCGGGAATGGCGCGTGATGGACCATGGGGAGGAGCGGACCGAAGCCCGCTCGCTGCTTCAGCTTCGAGCTGGTGAGAGAGAGCGCGCCCATGGTGCGGCCATGGAACCCGCCCTCGAAGGCGATGATCCCGGCTCGGTGGGTGTGGTGGCGGGCGAGCTTGATGGCGCCCTCGACGGCCTCGGTCCCCGAGTTGGTGAGAAAGACGCGGGCCTTCTCCTCGAAGGGTGCGATCGCCGCCAGCCGCTCCATGAACTCGGTGTAGCGCGGCTCGTAGAAATCGGTCGCCGCGATGTGGATCAGGCGGTCGGCCTGCTCCTTGATCGCCGCCACCACCGCCGGATGGCTGTGGCCGGTGCTCGCGACCGCGATCCCGGCCGCGAAATCGAGGAAGCGGTTACCGTCGACATCGGTCACGAAATAGCCGGAGCCGGACTCGGCGACGAGTGGATAGGCACGGGTCAGGCTGGGGCTGGCGACCGCGTGGTCGCGGGCGATCAGGGCGCGTGCACGAGGGCCGGGCAGCTCGGTGAGAATGCGCGGGGCAGCAGCAGCCGCGGCGGACTCTTCGAGAGTGGTCATGGACCAAGCACTCCGAAACGGAGCGGCGCGTCCTGCCCGCGCCTCTGGCTAGACCGACCCATCCTAACAGGGGGGGACCCTCGGATCGGCGCTTACGGCCTGGAGCGGACCAGCTCGCCGATGAGGCCGGGGCCCTGATAGACCAGCGCGGTCCAGACCTGGAGCAGGTCTGCTCCGGGAATCCGCACACCCGGGCCGATGCCACCCGCAGCGACGATGACCAGCCGATCGCCGGCCAGCTCTCGCGCCCCCGCGACCAGCTCCAGCGTTCGCGGCAGGAGCGGTGCCCCCGAGAGCCCGCCGGCCTCTTCGACCCCTGAGCGCAAGGCTGGCCGCGACACGGTGGTATTGGCCAGGATCAGACCGCGGGCCGGAGAGTCCGCCAGCGCACGCACGAGCGCATCGAAGATTCCCGGCGCGAGGTCTGGGGCGAGCTTGACCACCAGCGGCCGCATGGGCCCTTCCGCGGCGAGGGTCCCGACCAGCTCGACCAGCCGCGTCGGTTCCTGCAGGTCGCGCAGCCCGGGCGTGTTCGGCGAGCTGACGTTGATCGCCACGTAGTCAGCCACCGGCGCAACGGCGCGATAGGCGGCCAGGTAGTCGTCCTTCGCTTGCCCGACAGGGGTATCTCGGTTGCGACCGATGTTGACGCCGATCACGAAGCCTTCCGGCAAGCCAGGCCGCGCGGCGGCGACCCGTGATGCGAGCGCAACGGCGCCATCATTGTTGAAGCCCATCCGATTGATGAGCGCCTCATCCCGCGCGAGCCGAAAGAGACGAGGCCTGGGATTGCCAGGCTGGGCGAGAGGCGTCACGGTGCCGACCTCGACGAATCCGAAGCCAAGCGCCGCCCATGCCCGCAGCGCCAGCGCGTCCTTGTCGAACCCGGCGCCTAGTCCGATCGGGTTGCGGAAGTGCAGGCCCATCAGATCCACGGGCGCCACGTCGGGTCGTCGCACGCCAGAAGCGAGCCGGAGTAGCCAGTCCGGCGCGGCGCGCAACGCATTCAGGGTGAGATGGTGGATCGCCTCGGAGTCGGTCGCGAAGAGGAGCGGCCGAAGGGCGCGATAGGCGGCGACGCGCAGGCTCATCTCGCGGGGGAGCTCGCCTCAGTCGTCGGTGGCGCGGGGGAAGGCCATCTCCTGCGGCCAGACGGGTGGCAGCGGATCACCGTCGTCGTCCGTGGCGAGGCCCGGCTCCGGAGACATGAACTCGTGCCAGACCTCCGTCCCATTCTGCGGGCCGTCGTCCAGCTCCTTGATGGCGACGATGCCCTGGAACCGGATCGCGCCCGATCCTGCCTCCTCGGTGTCGAACTCGTCCTCGTAGTCGGGAGCCCGCTCGACGGCGTGGCCGAGCGCGCCCTCCTCGTCGGCGGCCTCGACCAGGATGACCCGGTCCTCGACCAGCGATGCGGCAGCCGGCTCGCCGACCAGGTAGGCGTAGCGCAGCTGGACGCTGAACCAGCCGGACGGCTCGACGACCGCCTCGTCGACACGGGGCGTGTGGCGAGTCACTGGGCGGGAGGCTCCTCGCCGATCACCGTCTGAGACTGCTCGCGCAGGAACTGCTGAACGTAGTACGGGCCGAGGCCGCTCTTACCCGATGACCCGGAACCCTTCCAGCCTCCGAAGGACTGCACGCCCGGCCAGGCGCCGGTCGTCGCACCGGCGCGCCGGTTGACGTACACCACGCCCGCCTGGATGGCGTCCAGGAAGCGTCGAATCTCACCCTGGTCGCGGCTGAAGATACCGGCGGTGAGGCCATATTCGGTTTCGTTCGAGAGCCGCAGCGCCTCATCGAGGGACCCAACCTCGCCGACCACCAGCAGCGGCACGAAGAGCTCATCGTGAAAGAGGCGGTGGTCGATCGGGAGGCCTGTGATGACCGTGGGGGCGGGAAAATAGCCGCGGCGGGTTTCCTCACCCTGCAGGACTTCGCCCCCGATCGCGATCGTGCCCCCATCGCGTCGGGCCTCCGCGACCGCGTCGTTGAACTTCTGCAGCGCCGCCTCGTTGATGACCGGACCCATCCAGTTCTGGCGCTTGCTGGGATCGCCGACCGCGATCGTCCGCGTCAGCTCGACGAGCTTGTCGACGAACTCGCGGCTCACCGAGCGATCGACGTATACGCGCGAATTTGCGGAGCACTTCTGGCCATCGAAGCCGAAGGCGGAACGCATGACACCCTCTGCTGCCAGCTCGAGATCCGCATTGGCGGTCACGATGGCGGGATTCTTCCCTCCCATCTCGGCGATGATCGGCCTCGGGTAGTCGCGGGTGAAGCCCTTGTAGAGCTTCATGCCGACCTCGAAGCTGCCAGTGAAGACCATGCCGCTGAGGCCAGGGTTCTCCTCCAGCTCGGCGCCGACCGTCTCACCTGGGCCGGTCACGAAGTTGAAGACCCCGTCGGGGAGCTCGGCCTCGCGCAGCGCCTCGCCGAACTTCCAGCCCATCAGCGGTGCCTCGCTCGAGGGTTTGAGCACCACCGTGTTACCTGCGATCAGCGCGCCGGCGCACGGGCCGCCGGCCAGCGCCATCGGGAAGTTGAAGGGGCTGATCACGGCCCAGGCTCCGTGCGGCTTCAGCACGCTGCGGGTGTGCTCAGCATCGGAGAGCGACCCCATCGGCCGCACGAAGCCATCGTTGCGCTCCATTTCGTCGCTGTAGTAGCGCAGCAGATCGGCCGTCTCCTCCACGTCACCGAGCGACTCGAGTCGATTCTTGCCAACCTCCAGGGTCATCAGGGCGGCGTAGTCGAACTGCCGCTCGCTGATGATCTCCGCTGCGCGGCGCATGATCTCGATCCGCTTGCGCCAGCCGAGGTCGCGCCATGCCGGGTATGCCGTCTGCGCGGCGGCGACCGCATCACGGACGTCCGCGCGCGTGCCGACCGGAAAGCGGCTGACCACCATGCCCCGGTCGATGGGAGAGTGGTCCTCGAACTCCTCGCGGCCGCGACGCTCCTCACTACCGATCAGCATCGGGTAGGACCGACCCAGCTCCGCACGCGCCTTCCCGAGCGCCGCGTCAAAGGCGGACTGCAGCTCCTCGTTCTCCGCCGAGAGCGTGGCATAGGTGATCTTCATGCGGGGCGTGGTGGTTGCCATCCGTGGGCGCCTCATCTCATCGTCATGGGTGGACGATTATCGCACCGGCCGCTCCGCCGGCAGGACGGGGGAGGCAGCCTCGCGTGCGCCGGACAACGCCAAAGGCCAGGCTCCGGGGGGAGAAGAGCCTGGCCTCCGACGCGCTGCATCATAGATGCCGCGATTCGCGCCCGCAAGGTACATTTCTGTGCGGATTCCGTCATGACGAGGGCCGTTGAGGGCGGAATCGGTCTATCGGGCGGATCTCAGGCCTTGGCGAGATGGTAGAGGCCCAGCTTCAGCTCCAGGCTCGGACGGTGCGGCCCCATCAGGTAGGCCTCTCCCCGCTGCCCGTACAGCCGGGGAAGCAGCTCGTGCGCGGTCGCCTCGTCGTGCAGGTCGAGGCGACTGTGAACGACCTTGATCTTGAAGCCGTGCGCGATCCACCAGCCGATCCGCCGCTGCGTCGCCTCCAGGGCACGGGCCACGACCTCCGGCTCCAGCAGGGCGGCGACGTCGTCGCGGCCGTAGTAGCCGATCACGACCAGGCGGCCGCCCGGGCGCAGCACCCGCAGGGCTTCCGCGATGGCCGGCTGGCTGCCGTCGTCAGGTTCAATGCCGCCCGAGAGGACGATGTCGACCGCCGCGTCGCGTAGCGGCAGCGCGGTCGGCTCGCCTTCGACGATGCGCAGATTCGGCTGATGCGACCGGCTCGCTCGGCGGCGAGCCTCCGCGAGCAGCAAGGGATCGGACTCGATGCCGTATGTCCGCCCCGTGCGGCGCGCCAGAAGCATCGGATAGTGCCCGATCCCGGTGCCGACGTCCGCGATGCGTTTGCCGGAGATGGGCACGATCCGCTCGAGCGCGGCGAGCACCTTGCGATCGGGGTCGATCGCTTCGCCCAGCCGGCGGTGGAGCTCCGGATCCGAGTCGCTGAAGGCCGGCAGGATGGCGTCCATCAGGGAACCTGGATCCGCGACTCGGCGGGCTTCCCGTCCGGCGTCGAGAGGATCCTCTCGACGGAGAGGAACTGCAGGTCGAATGCAATCGGTCCGTGCGAATTGCGGCTCACCTCGAACGGAATTGTCAGCGTGGTGCCCGCGTCGATCGGCCCGTATCCGAGCGACGTGGTGCCGGCCGGCTCACCCTGGGCTCCAGGACCTTCGACCCATTTCGTCCACTCCTGGCGCAGCGGAGGGCCGAGATCGACGATCCGGCCTTTGCTCGGCAGAAAGGGCTGCAGGAAGACGACGGCCCGGACGGCGGTCGGCCAGCGCAGCACGATCTCATCGATCCGCGTCGGAGACAGGTTGCTGACCTTCACCGTGATCCGGCCGCCCGCACCGGCGGGCACCGCCACGGCCACGCTGAAGCGGATCGGTCGCTGGTCCTGCTCTGGGGGCGTCGCGATCGAAAAGGATGGCTCGGGCGTGGGCGACGGAGAGGAGGAGGGCACCGCCGACAGGCTGAGGGTCGGTGCGAGCGTGCGCGTCGACTGCGCCGGGCCCGAAGCTGAAGCCGATGGGCTCGCTGTCGAGCACCCGGCGACCGCCAGCCCGAGCGCGAGGACGAGCGCGATTCCGCGCGCGATTCCGCGACCGCGGAGGGTAAGGAAGGGGCTGGATGTCTGCGTCGGCGATCCTCTCCTGAGCTCATGTGCGGGGTTGGCGCCACGGCATGGTAAGCGAGAGACGCGCTTGGCGCCGGGGGTCGAGCCGGACACACCAGCTGCCCGCCGCGGGCGACCTCCCTGGCTCGCTGCTACGATCGGCGGTGACCGATGACCCCCGAACCCACCCCCACCCCATTCGCGGTGCGCCTCTGGTTCGCGTGGGCCTTCGTGCTGCTGGCGGTGACTGGCCTGCTGCTCCCGCGCATCGTCGCGTTCGTCGATTTCTCCGAGCGCGCCCCCTTCTCGCTGCTCGGCATCTTCATGATGCTCGAGCTCGCGGTTGTCCTCTTCGGGATCACCGTGGCGCTCCAGCGAAAGCGGATCGCGCATCGGTTCGCGATCGTGATCGCCGCACTCGCGGCGCCGATCCTGGCTGGCCTGCCTCCCGCCCTGGTCGACATGCCCCGACCAGCCGCCAATGGCTGGTACCTGATCTTCGCGCCGGTCGGCCTGCTCATCACCGCGGTGCTGATCATCGGCCTCCTACGCCCATCCTCGCGCGCCTATTTCAGCGAGGCCTGAATGACGCTAGCGTCTGACAGGCCCAATCCCCCGGGCCAGGCGGCCTGACGTCGTCACCTAGGGGAGCGCCTTCTCCCTGAGCCAGGGGGCTACCTATAATCGGGCCTCCATGACTGCCACCGCCGTCCGGACCATGCGCGCTCTCGCCAAGACGCGGCCGGCACCCGGGGCTGAGCTGGTACGTCGGCCGTTGCCCAGGCCTGGCGCCGGCGACGTGCTCCTCAAGATGGAGGCGGCCAGCATCTGTGGCACGGACCTCCATCTCTACGACTGGGACTCCTGGGCGCAGGACGTGCTCACGCCGCCGACGATCCTGGGCCACGAGCTGGCGGGCATCGTGGTGGAGGCTGGATCCGACGTGACCCGGGTGAAGGAGGGCGATCTGGTGGGCGTCGAGAGCCACCTCGTCGACTGGACCTGCACGCAATGCCGCGCGGGCGACCGGCACCTCTGTCGCAACCTGCGCGTGATTGGGGCGCACGTCGACGGCGGCTTCGCCGAGTACGTCGTGATTCCGGGGACAAATGCGATCGAGAGCAATGGTCTCGATCCGGCCGTGGTCGCGCTGCAGGAACCGATGGGCAACGCCGTGCATGCCGCCTTTGCGGAGCCGATCGAGGGCCGCACCGTTGCCGTCACCGGGTGCGGGCCGATCGGTCTCTGCGCCGTGGGGATCGCACGCGCTGCCGGCGCGGCCATGGTGATTGCCACCGACACCGAGCCATACCGCCTCGAGCTCGCGCGCACCATGGGCGCCGACCTGGCGCTCGACGCGCTCGATCCGGAGACGCCCGGCCGGATCGGTGGCGCGACCGATGGTGACGGGGTCGAGGTGGTACTCGAGATGAGCGGCGCTGCCCCTGCCCTCCGCCAGGCTCTCGAGATGGTGACCCGTGGCGGACGGATCAGCCTCCTTGGCATCTTCGGGGAGCCGGTGACGATCGATCTCTCTGAACAGGTGATTCAGAAGGGTCTGCGGCTCTACGGAATCTACGGTCGCCGCATCTACGACACGTGGGAGCGTACGCAGGCACTCCTCCGCTCAGGGGCACTGGACGTCAGTCCCATCATCACGCATCGCTTCGATCTCGCCGACTGGGAGCGCGCCTTCGAGCTGATCGCCTCCCGGCACGCCGGAAA
>JALYTG010000277.1 GCA_030854405.1 Chloroflexota bacterium
TTCCTGCTTTCGGTGGGCTATGTGTTGGCGGTCTCGCGGCGCGCCGACTGGCCGGAGGCGTCGCGCCTGGCCGCGGGGGGATTTCGGGATATGAGCAGGCTTGCCGCGGGTGACCCCGAGCTCTATGCGGGGGTGACGCGGACGAATCGGGCGCAGCTGATCGAGCAGCTGGACGCGGTCACGGCGGAGCTGACGCGGCTGCGCCGCCACCTCGAGGCGGACGACGCACGTTTGGTCGAGCTGTTCGAGGAGGCTCAGGCCGTGCGCGAGCGGTGGGCGAAGGGCCGGTAACTTCAGACCGCTGCTAGCAGTGAACGGGTTCGTTGTAATACGAGGTTTCGGGCCCCTTGCCGGCGCACTGCGTGTCATCGACCAGGAGGCGCCCGCGTTCGACTTTCATGATCAGATCGATCGTAGCGTTGCCGAGATTGATGTGAGCGACGCCGCCAGACGTTGAAGGCTCGGCCGTGACTATCCGTATCGGCAAGATGTTTTGGCAGCGGCAGAACGGGCGCGCTCGATCCGATGCGTTTGGATTCTGGCGAAGGCGCGCTAAGAAGCGATCGGTAACTGGGCAGTTAGAGAAGTCGAAGTCGATGCCGGTAGAGAACTCGCATTCGACGTAGCCGTCGGTGCCCGGAGGATGCGACTGAGCTGATGTGGGAGGAAAGACCCTGTTTGCGAGCTCTGTGATTGCGCTCCCTGTCACCGGACTGGAAGAAGGTGCGGTCGAGGTCGGTGGTTGCTGGTTCGCTGACTCGCCGCAGCTTGCCAGCAGAAGTGCCGCAGCTACCATCAAGAGTCGCACTTCAGTCTCAACGTAGGGATGTTGAGGCGGTTACGCGCACGATCGTGAAACGAGATGCTAGGTGCGCCCGTTAGCGTGGTATGAGGCGTCTGGCCTGGCTGGCCCTGATTCTCGTCGCGTGCTCCACCGGGCAGACGGCTTCAGAGGCGAGCCCCACGCCGACACAAGCAATGCCACCGGCGTGGTCCTGCCGGTTACCGGTGATCTCCGGTTCGGCGGGTCAGGGCAGTGGGGTATGGGTCGCCGGGCCGTGTGCCTGATTCCGGCATCATTCGAGCGTGATCGCGACAGTTAGAAGGGCGCGCCGTCTCGAGGGTGACATCAAGCTCCCCGGCGACAAATCGATCTCGCACCGCGCGCTCATCCTGGGTTCCATCGCTTCCGGCGGCAGCCGCCTGCGGGGACTCTCGCCCGGTGCGGATGTGCAGTCGACGATCAGCTGCTTGAGACAGCTCGGAGTGGTTCTCGATGGCTGGGCGCTCGAGGGCTGCGGGCTGCGCGGGCTCCACCGGGCGGACGGCCCGCTCGACTGCGGCAACTCAGGCACCACCATGCGCCAGCTCGCCGGCCTCCTCGCGGCGCAGGACTTCGAGAGCGAGCTGTTCGGCGACGAGTCGCTGTCCCGCAGGCCGATGGACCGGGTGATCACCCCGCTTCGCGAGATGGGCGCGCACGCGAGCTGGCCTCCGATGCGAGTGGGCGGCAAGACAACTCTGCATGGCATCAGCTACGCGATGCAAGTGGCCAGCGCCCAGGTGAAGTCAGCCATCCTAATCGCCGGGTTGTTCGCGGATGGACCGACGACGGTCGCCGAGCCTGTCAGGACGCGAGATCACACGGAGCTGATGCTGCGGGCGATGGGCGCCTCTGTCGAGGTCGACGGCCTGCGCGTCAAGGTTAGCCCGAAAACGCGGCTAGATCCGCTGGACATCGACGTTCCGGGGGACGTCAGCGCCGCGGCGTTCTGGCTGGTGGCGGGCGGCTTGGTCCCGGGTTCGCGAGTCCGAATGGCGGGCACGGGCACCAATCCGACCCGGACCGCTTTCATTGGACTGCTGCGCGCCTCCGGGTTCAAGGTCCGGATCTCCAATGAGCGCAACGTTGGCGGCGAGACCGTCGCCGACCTCGAAGTGACGCCGGCTGCCGGCATATCCGCGATTCGGGTCAGCGGAAACACCGCGGCCGAGATGCTCGACGAGCTGCCAATCCTTGCCGTTGCGGCGACGCAGATGCCTGGACAGAGCGTGATCTCCGGCGCCGCCGAGCTGCGCGTGAAGGAGTCCAACCGCATCGCGGCGATGGAGGAAGGGCTCTCCGCGATGGGTGCGGACATCACCGCCGTCGATGATGGTTGGGTGATCAACGGTCCTCGCCACCTCGAGGGCGCCCGCGTGAGCTCATACGGCGACCATCGCGTGGCCATGGCGCTGGCGATCGCCGGCCTGATCGCGGACGGCAAGACTGAGATCGACGGCGCGGAATGCGTGGAGATCTCCTATCCCGAGTTCTTCGATCATCTCGAGTACCTGTGGCGCGCAAGCGGCGATCAGGTTCGGACTTACTGAATGCTGAAGGTTCGCAGCGAGATCGAGCTCGAGCCGGTCGCGTTCGAGCTGTACGAGCTCGAGGTCACCGCACCGCGAGAGGACTTCGAGCTGGAGGTCGCCCGCACCATCCAGGTTGCCAAGGCCAA
>JALYTG010000124.1 GCA_030854405.1 Chloroflexota bacterium
GATCGGGTGCTCGATCGAGACGACCACCTCCTGGCCCGGCCTCTCGACCGCAGCCGCAGCGATCTCGGCGAGCGTTCGTCCGTCCACATTGCGGGTGGACCCATCGACCACTCCGCCGTGCACGAGCTCTCGTGCGACCAGGCCGATGCCGCCCGCCTCGTGGATGTCGACAGCCGTGTAGCGGCCTCCGGGGGTGAGGTTGGCGACGATGGGCGTCCGCGCGGCGACGCGGTCGAAATCGTCCAGGTCGAGAGCGATCCCCAGCTCATGGGCGATGGCGAGCAGGTGAAGCACGGCGTTGGTCGAGCCGCCGGTTGCGGCGACCGAGGCGATCGCGTTGTCGAGCGCCGCGCGGGTCATGATCGCGCTCGGCCGGGTTCCCTCCATCACGAGCTTCATGACCAGCTGGCCGGCGCGGCGCGCCGCATCTGGCTTGCCCGGGTCCTCGGCGGGAATGCCATTCAGCCCACCGGGCGAGATGCCGAGGAACTCGAGCGCCGTGCTCATCGTGTTCGCCGTGAATTGGCCGCCGCACGCACCCGGGCCGGGGCACGAGACGTCCTCGATCTCGCGCAGCTCCTCGAGGGTGATCTTTCCGGCCCGATACGCCCCGATCGCCTCGAACACGGTCACCACCGTCGCGTCGCGCCTGCCATGCAGCACGCCGGGATGGATCGTGCCGTTGTACAGGACCAGGCCGGGCAGGTCGAGCCGAGCGAGCGCCATTGCCGCGGCGGGGATCGTCTTGTCGCAGCCCACCAGGCACACGAGCCCATCGAAGAGATGGCCGCGCGCCACCAGCTCGATCGAGTCGGCGATCACCTCCCGGCTCACGAGCGAGGCCTTCATCCCCTCGGTGCCCATCGAGACGCCGTCGCTGACCGCGATCGTGTTGAATTCCATCGGCGTCCCGCCGGCGGCGCGAATCCCCTCCTTGACCAGGACCGCCAGATCGCGCTGGTTGTAGTTGCACGGCATGGTCTCGATCCAGGTCGTACCGACGCCGATGATCGGCTTCGAGAGGTCCGCATCGGTGAATCCGATGGCCTTGAGCATGGCCCGCGCCGCGGCGCGATCCGGCCCGTCGAGGAGGACGCGGCTGTGCTCGCGAGGATCGTATGGGAGCGCGGCATCGGTCATGGCTGGGAGTGTAGGGGACCTCGGCGCGCCTCATATCAGCCACCGGCAGAGTCTCCTTACTGGATCGCTGCTACCTTACTTGACACACCCGCTAGGGTGGCCCAACCCGATGAGCGATTTGACCCCCACTTCCCCACGCCCGCGCACGATCGTCGACAAGATCTGGGATGGCCACGCGGTCCATTCCGCGCCCGGCATGCCCAGCGTCCTGGCGGTCGATCTGCACCTCGTCCACGAGGTGACCAGTCCACAGGCGTTCGACGGACTGCGCGCAAAGGGCCTCCGCGTGCGGCGCCCGGACCTGACGCTGGCCACCGTCGACCACTCGATCCCGACCACGGACCGATCGCTCCCAATGGTTGACCAGCAGGCGGCGACCCAGATCCGCCGCCTCGAGGAGAACTGCGCGCAGTTCGGCATCCCGCTGCACGGCGTCGGCTCGCCGCACCAGGGGATCGTGCACGTCATCGGCCCGGAGCTCGGCCTGACGCAGCCGGGGATGACGATCGTGTGCGGCGATTCGCACACCGCGACGCACGGCGCCTTCGGTGCCCTCGCCTTCGGTATCGGCACCAGCGAGGTCGAGCACGTGCTGGCCACCCAATGCCTGCTCCAGCATCGGCCGAAGAGCTACGAGGTGCGGATCAACGGCCGGCTGGCGCCTGGCGTGGCCGCAAAGGACGTGATCCTGGCCCTCCTCTCGCGCATCGGGGTCAGCGGTGGCACCGGCCATGTCTTCGAGTACACCGGCGACGCGATCCGCGCGCTCGGCATGGAGCAGCGCATGACGATCTGCAATATGAGCATCGAGGGTGGGGCGCGTGCCGGTCTGGTCAGCCCCGACGAGACGACCTTCGAGTACCTTGCCGGCCGACCACACGCCCCTGCCGGGGCCGACTGGGAAGCCGCCCTCGGCCGATGGCGCCTGCTGGCCTCCGACGACGAGGCCGCCTACGACCGCACCGTCAGCCTGGATGCCTCGGAGCTGGAGCCGATGGTCACCTATGGGACGAACCCCGGCATGGGGTTCCCGATCAACTCGCGCATTCCCGACCCCGCCTCGCTCGCGGATCCGTCCCGACGGGCAGGCTTGGTCCGCGCCCTCGAGTACATGGGCCTCAACGCCGGTGATCCGATCCTCGGCCAGCCGATCGACGTGGTCTTCATCGGTTCGTGCACGAACTCGCGCATCAGCGATCTGCGCGAGGCGGCCGGGCTGCTCCAGGGCCGGCAGGTCGGGCAGGGCGTGCGGATGCTGGTCGTCCCCGGCTCGACCGAGGTCAAGCGCCAGGCCGAGGCGGAGGGGCTCGACCGCATCTTCCGCGAAGCTGGCGCCGAGTGGCGTGAGGCCGGCTGCAGCATGTGCCTGGCCATGAACGGCGATGAGCTTCGCCCGGGCCAGTACGCGGTCAGCACCTCGAACCGCAATTTCGAGGGACGCCAGGGGCAGGGTGGACGGACCTTCCTCGCTTCCCCGCTCACCGCCGTCGCGTCGGCCATCGCGGGCCGCCTCGCCGATGCCAGGGTGCTGACATGAGCGTTCCCTTTCAGGCGTTCCGCTCGGCGGTGTTGCCACTGCTGCGCGACGACGTCGACACCGACCAGATCATCCCGGCCCGCTTCCTGAAGGCGGTCGATCGCGATGGGATGGGGGTCGGCCTCTTCGCCGACTGGCGCTACGACCGATTGGGCGCCCCACGGCCGGAGTTCGTTCTGAACGACCCGTCGATGGAGGGCCGGCGGATCCTGCTAGCGGGCGCCAACTTCGGCTGCGGCTCATCGAGAGAGCACGCGGCCTGGGCGCTGGCGGCTTGGGGCATTCGCGCGGTGATCGCCCCATCGTTCGCGGATATCTTCCGGGCCAATGCGCTGAAGAACGGGCTGCTGCCGATCGCCCTCGACCCGCCCGCGCTGACCGCCGTGGAGCGAATGGTCTCCGCGGACCCGAGTGCAGAGCTGGGCGTCGACCTGGAGGCCCGCACAGTGGAGCTGAACAACGGCGAGACCCTGCCGTTCGACGTCGATCCCTTCTCGCGCTCCATGCTACTGGCGGGCACCGACGAGCTGGGCTACCTGCTCTCGTTCGATGAGCGGATCTCCACATTCGACGATCGGCTCGCCGACCTGCGCCCGAGCACGCTGCCGACCTAGCGCCGCTGCGCCGCGACCCGAGCGCTCCGTTCGACGGCACGCCCCATGCAGTGCTGGCCCAATGGAAGGAGGCGTCTCCCCAGGGCTTGTGCGTGGGGCTCGAGCATCGGCTCGCCCGCGACGATAGCCGCCACGCCCAGCGCTCAAATTATCTCCACGAGCCTGACGACCCTGCAGCCGACGATGCGCGCGAGCCGCGGCCGTGACCAAGCGATGAGGAGCGGAACGATGAACGTGATCAGTCGGGCGGCGGTCGTCATGACCGTCATGGCTCTGGTCCTTGTGGCCTGTGGCCGGAGCAACGAGGGGGCGAGCAGCTCGGGCGCTGCCTCATTGGCTCCGGCCGTGAGCAGCGGGCCGGTTAGCGGCGATCTGACCGTGTGGGCCATGGGCACCGAAGGCCAGGAGCTGGGCGTCCTCGCTGCCGACTTCATGGCAGACAATCCCGACGTCAAGGTCAAGGTCACCGCAGTCCCGTGGGACGCGGCTCACGACAAGATCGCCACGGCAATCGCGGGAGACACGACCCCGGACGTGAGCCTGATCGGCACGACCTGGATGGGCGAGTTCGCCAAGACCGGAGCACTCGACCTGACGCCGGCCAATATCGATCCGAAGAGCTTCTTCGAGGGTGGCTTCAACACGAGCGTGGTCGACGGGAAGAGCTTCGGCGTCCCGTGGTACGTCGAGACGCGACTGATCTACTACCGCACTGACCTGGCGGCGAAGGCCGGCTTCACCGCCGCCCCGAAGAATTGGGACGAGCTGAAGAAGATGGCCCAGGGCATGGTCGCGAAGGGGGGCGCAAAGTACGGGCTCGCACTCCAGGCCGGCGGGACCGGCTCGTGGCAGTCCTTCCTGCCGTTCGCCTGGCAGGCGGGTGCGAGCGTCACCGACGACAAGGGAACTTTCACCCTCGATAGCGATGCCATGAACAAGGCCCTGGCCTACTACGTCTCCTACTTCACCGACAAGCTGAGCCCAACGGCCCTCGAGCCGGGTGCGCTGGAGCAGGGCTTCGTCGACGGGAAAATCGGGGCGTTCATTTCGGGTCCGTGGACTATCGGCACCCTGAAGGACCCCAAAGTGGGTGGCGCCAAGATCGCCGGCAAATGGGGCCTGATGCACATGCCAACCGAGACGAAGGGAACCTCGTTCGTTGGCGGCGGCGATCTGGTTGTGTTCAAGAACAGCAAGAATCGCGACGCAGCCTGGAAGTTCGTCGAATACCTGTCCATGCCCGATGTGCAGGTGAAGTGGTTCAAGACGGTCAATGACCTGCCATCAGTGAAGTCGGCGTGGGACGACGCGGCCCTGAGCGGTGACGAGAACGTCGCCAAGTTCGGCGACCAGCTGAACGATGCCCAGTCGCCGCCCACGATCGCGACCTGGGAGGAGGTCGCGGCTGCGATCGACTCGGAGGTTGAAAAGGCGACCAAGGGAACCGAACCGCCGGCCGATGCGGTCAAGGCCATGCAGCAGCAGGCGACCTCGATCGGCACAGGGTCCTAGCGGGTGAGCGGCCGGGTGGCCGCCGCCGGGGAGGGTGCCGCCGAGATCGCGGCACGCTCCCGGTGGCAGGAGGCGCTGATCGGCTGGAGCTTCGCCGCTCCGTTCGTGGTCCTCTTCGCGATCTTCATGGCCGGGCCCGTGCTCGCTTCGCTGGTGATGGCCTTCACTGACCTGCGCATCAGCGACATCCGCAATCCGCTGGGCGTCAACTTCGTGGGTTTGAGCAACTTCGCTCAGCTCTTCGCGGATGGCAAATTCTGGACGACCGTCCTGAACACGCTCTACTTCGTTGTGGTCGGCATCCCGCTGACGATGATCGCTGGACTCGCGGCGGCGGTCGGCCTCAACCAGCGGATCGTGAGATTCCGCGCCGTCTTCCGGGTCGGGTACTACCTGCCTGTCGTGACCAGCATCGTGGCCATCGCGGTCGTCTGGCGGCTGCTGCTCAGTGGCGAGAGCGGCCTGGTCAACGGGCTGCTGGGAACGCTGGGCATCCACGGTCCGGACTGGCTGAACGACCCAGTTCTGGCCATGCCCTCACTGATCATCATGGCTGCCTGGCGGAATCTCGGCTTTCAGATGGTCATCTTCCTGGCCGGCCTGCAGACGATCCCGCAGGACCTCTATGAGGCCGCGGAGCTGGATGGCGCTGGACATTGGGCGCGGTTCCGGGGAATCACCTTGCCGCTGCTGCGGCCAACTCTGCTCTTCTCCGCGGTGATCACCATCATCGGCTACCTCCAGTTCTTTGAGGAGCCGTTCGTCATGACCAAGGGCGGTCCGCTGGACCACACCCTCTCGGTCTCGTACTACATCTTCAACCAGTTCGGGTTCGGCAACTACTCGTACGCGGCCTCGATGAGCTACGTCCTGTTCGTGGCGATCGTGGGCCTGACCCTCATCCAGTTCCGGCTCCTGGGCCGGGAAGACTGAGGGAGTGAGCGCATGACCAGCGTGGCACCCACGCGTGAGGGTCGTCCCGCCATCGCAACCGCAGGACGCCGCCGGGTCGGCCGCGCGGCGCGTTCCGGGCGGTGGATCTACATCCCGCTGATCGTCGGCCTGCTGATCCTGATCGGCCCCTTCATCTGGATGCTGCTGGGGTCGTTCAAGACGACCGCGGAGCTGCGCCAGCTGCCACCCACCTGGATTCCCGAACAGCCGACCCTTGACAACTTCAAGCGCCTCTTCGAGCGGCTGAGCTTCCCGCGCTACTTCTTCAACTCGGCCCTGGTGGCGCTGGCGGTGACGGCCGGGAACCTGGTCTTCTGCTCGATGCTGGGCTATGCCCTCGCGAAGCTGCGCTTCCCGGGCAAGCGCGCGCTCTTCGTGCTCGTGCTCGGGATGCTGATGGTCCCCGGCATGGTCACCTTCGTGCCGCTCTTCGTGCTGATCGCGAACCTGGGGCTCGCCAACACGCACGCGGGACTGATCCTGCCCTTCCTGGCGGGACCCTTTGGCGTGTTCCTGATGCGCCAGTTCATTGCCGGGCTGCCCGACGAGCTGCTGGACGCCGCACGCGTCGACGGAGCGGGGGAGTACTACATCTTCGCGCGCATCATCCTGCCGCTCACCAAGCCCGCCCTTGCCACGCTCGGCATCCTCACATTCCTCGCCAGCTGGAATAACTTCCTGTGGCCGCTGGTGGTCGCGCAGACCGAGGACATGTACACCCTGCCGGTGGCGCTGGCGCTCGTCTCTCGCGGACAGAACCAGACGGATTTCGGCCTGCTGCTCGCCGGTGCGGTGATCGTCATCCTGCCGGTGCTGATCGTGTTCCTGGTGCTGCAGCGCTTCTTCACCCGGGGCATCGCCATGACCGGCTTCAAATGAGCGGCCGTTCGAGCCGCTGACGCAGTAAGGAGACGCATCGTGAACCCACGCAGACCGATCCTGGCGACCGTCCTGGCCATGAGCATGGCCCTCAGCGGCTCCACGCTCGCAACCGGGACCGGTGGCACCGCCCGCGCCGGGACTCGGGAGGCGACCCTGCGCCAGTACGCCGTCGATACCTGGCAGTCGTTCGCGCTCCTGGTGAACCCGCGCAGCGGCCTGCCCTCCGACCACATCGACGGCCAGCTGAGCCCATCGAGCAGGTCGGCCTATACCTCGCCGACCAACATCGGGATGTACCTCTGGGCGGTCCTCGCCGCGCGGGATCTCGGGATCATCTCCTCGGACGAAGCGACCGATCGACTCAAGAAGACGATGAAGAGCATTGGACGTCTCGAGAGGCACGCGCGCTCGGGACAGTTCTACAACTGGTACGACCCGGCCACCGGTGCGACCCTGACCACCTGGCCAGAGCCGCCGCATAACAAGGTGTACCCGTTCCTGTCGAGCGTCGACAACGGCTGGCTGGCGGCCGCCCTGATCATG
>JALYTG010000125.1 GCA_030854405.1 Chloroflexota bacterium
CTTGAGCTCCAGGATGATGCGCTGTGCCGTCTTGCGCCCCACGCCGCTCACCGAGGTGAAGAGGTCGACCTCGTCGTTCACGATCGCCAGCTGCAGCTTCACCACCGGATACGCGGCGGTGATCGCCAGCGCCAGCCGCGGCCCGACCTGGCTGACCGTCATCAACAGCTCGAACAGGGCGAGCTCCTCCGGCGAGGAGAATCCGAACAGAGCCTGCAGGTCCTCACGGACGAGGTGATGCGTGACGACCGATGCTTCCTCGCCCAGCCGCAGCTTCGCCAGGAGCGCCGGCCCGGCCATGACCCGGTAGCCGATCCCGCCCACCTCGACCAGGGCGTGGTCCTGGCCGACGTGCGTGACGCGACCTCGCAGTGAGCCGATCACCCGGTCGCGACCCGCGGCTCCGCTGCGGCGCGATAGCACGAACCGATGGCGATCGCGAGGGCGTCCGTGGCGTCATCGGCGACGCCCGCCAGCGAGACGCCGAGCAGGCGCTCGACCATGGTCGCCACCTGTCCCTTCTCGGCGGCGCCGTTGCCGCAGACCGCCTGCTTCACTTCGTTCGGCGTGGGCTCGTCGATGCGCAGGCCATGCTCGGCCGCCACGAGCAGCGCAATCCCGCGCGCCTGGCCGACCGCCATCGCGGTCTGTACATTGCGCTGGAAGAAGAGGCGCTCGATCCCCACCCGATCTGGCCGATGCTGCTCGATCAGGCCGCGCAGCGCCTCGTGGATCTGGCGCAAGCGTTTGGCATCGGTCTCAGTGGCCTCGGTGCGGACGCAGCCCGCATCGATAAGGCGCAGCTGGCCGTCCACGAGCGCGACGACGCCGAATCCGCAGGTCGCGGTCCCGGGATCGATGCCGAGCGCAATCACCGGCCCATGGTAGCCGGCGCACGGACTGGTTCGCCGAGGTCGAGGCCCGCGCCGGAGCCGACCTGCTTGCCTGCTTACCGACCGCCTAGCGAGCGCCTAGACGAGCGACCCCTCGAGCTGCTCCATCAACGCATCGGGGATGTCGAAGTTGGCATACACGTTCTGCACGTCGTCGAGGTCCTCCAGGCGCTCCACGAACTGCAGTACCTGCCTGGCGACTTTCTCGTCGGTGATCTCGACGCGCGTGGTCGGCTCCATCGAGAGCTCGGCGGAGTTGGGCTCGTATCCCGCATCGGTCAGGGCTCGGCGGACGGACTCCAGGTCGGCTGGCTCGGAGTAGACGACGACCGCACCCGCCTCGGGTGAGCTGACGTCGGACGCTCCGGCGTCGATCGCCGCGAGGGACACCTCGTCGGGGTCGCGCCCATTGAGGGGGACGTTGATCAGGCCCTTCTGCTCGAACTGCCACGCGACCGGGGATAGCGAGCCACCCGACTTCGAGAAAGCGCCGCGGATGTCGGATGCTGTCCGGTTCCGGTTGTCGGTCATGGCGGCCACGATCACCGCCACGCTCGCCGGGCCGAAGCCCTCGTACGTGATCTCCTCGTACTGCTCCCCGTCGGCACCACCGCCGGTCGCCCGCTCGACGGCGCGCTTGATGTTGTCGGCCGGCATCGAGTTGGCTCGCGCCTGGTCGACCGCCATTCGCAGCCGATAGTTCGCGTCGACATCTCCCCCACCCTGCCGCGCGGCGGTGATGATCTCGCGGGTCAGCTTCGTGAAGAGCGCCCCGCGCTTCGCATCGTTGGCGCCCTTCTGTCGCTTGATCTGGGACCACTTGCTGTGGCCGGACATGCACCCTCCTTGGTGTGACGCCCGATTCTAGCGCCGCTATTGTCAGCGCCCTTGCCCGGTGGCATGCTCCCCCGGTGAGCGCGTCGCGTGGCACCGCCTCGGTGGAGTCCCTGGCGGCGACCTGCGCGATCCTCACCGGGCTGGCCGGCCTCCTCTACTCCCTCGCCTTCCTCGGGCTTGTGGTCGCGGGCCTGGCGCCGGGTCCCGGCGTGGTGATCAGCTCGGTCATGCTCCTGCTCGGCGGGTTGCTCTCGAGCTTTGTCCTCTTCGCCGTGTACGAGCGCGTTCGACCGGCCGGGCCGATGCTCGCCCGCTGGGCGCTGGCTCTCGGACTGGCCGGCGCGCTGGGGGCGGCCCTGCACGGGGGCTACGACCTCGCCAACGCGATCAACCCGCCCGCGTCCGATCCCATTGCGCTTGCCAATCTGCCCAGCCCAATCGATCCGCGCGGCCTCCTCACCTTTGGGGTCAGTGGGGCCGCCGCGTTCGTGGTCGCCATGCTGATCCGCCGCGGAGGGACGTTGCCGCGCGGGCTGGGGTCTCTCGGGATGGTTGCGGCCATCCTGCTGATCCTCACCTATCTCGGGCGCCTCATCGTCCTGACGCCGACCAACCCGCTCGTCGCCGGTCCTGCGGCGCTCGTCGGCCTGATCGTGAACCCGACGTGGTACATCTGGCTCGGGCGCTCCCTCCGCCGCACGCCCGGCTCGAACCTATAATTGGTCCCCACCCCCGCCACCGATCGCCTGAGGCGGATCGCGGATCGGCCTCGGCGCTCTAGCTCGATTGCAAGGAGCACCGATGAAGCCGACCACGCCCGACCGCATCCGGAACATTGCGCTCATCTCCCACGGTGGCGCCGGCAAGACGAGCCTGGCCGAGGCAATGCTCTTCGACGCCGGCGCGATCTCAAGGCTTGGCAGCGTGGAGGCGGGCAGCTCGACGCTCGACCACGATCCCGACGAGCAGAAGCGCAAGCAGAGCATCAACCTGGCGATCGGCACGCTGGAGGCCGACGGGGTCCGGATCACGATCGTCGATACGCCCGGCTACGCCGACTTCCAGTCGGACGTGGTCGAGGCTCTGGCCGCGGTCGATGCGGCCGTGGTGGTGATCGACGCGTCGGCCGGAGTGGAGGTCGGGACCGAGGAGGTCTGGCGGCTGGCGGAGGAGCGCGGCCTGCCGCGCCTGATCTTCGTCAATAAGATGGATCGCGAGAACGCGAACTATGACGCGGTTCTCGATAGCCTCAAGGCGAAGTTTGGGCCGAAGATTGCCCCGGTCTATCTGCCGATCGGGTCTGCGGACGCCTTCAGGGGCTACATCGACGTGATCGAGCAGCATGCCAACGTGTACGACGGCGGCAAGCCGAAGGAGGCGCCGATCCCCGACGAGATGCGCGCGGGCGAGGAGGCCAGACGCGACGCGCTGGTAGAGGCGGCCGCAGAGGCCTCCGACGATCTGATGATGAAGTACCTCGACGGCGAGCCACTCACCGATGAGGAGATCGAGCAGGCGATGCACAAGGGAACGCGTGAGGGCAGCGTGGTGCCGGTCTTCGTCGGCTCGGCGCTCAAGAATATCGGTGTGCGCGAGCTGACCAGCATGATCGCCAGGCACGTTCCCTCTCCCGCCGAGGTCGGGCAGCGCACGACCGTTGACGGCAAAGAGCTGACTCCGGACCCGGCGGGTCCCTTCGTCGCGCAGGTCTTCAAGACGACCGCAGATCCCTTCGTCGGCCGGCTCACCTACTTCCGCGTCATCTCCGGCACGCTCCATTCCCAGGGCCACGTCTACAACGCGAGCCGCAAGGAGGACGAGCGGATCGGCAACCTGCTGGCGATGCAAGGCAAGGAGCAGGAGAACCTGCCGCAGGTCGGCCCAGGAGATATCGCAGCGGTCGCCAAGCTGACCACCACCAGCGCCGGCGACACCCTCACCGCCGACCGCGAGCACGCCGCTGAGCTGCCGCGCTTCGGCTTCCCCGCCCCGAGCCTGCAGATCGCCATCGAGCCCGAGAGCAAGGCCGACCTCGACAAGCTCGGTCAAGCGCTGACTCGGATGCTCGAGGAGGAGCCATCGGTCCAGGTCCACCGCGAAGCCGGAACCGGTCAGACGATCCTGACCGCCATGGGCGACAGCCAGGTTGACGTCCTGGTCGAGCGTCTCAAGCGCAAGTTCGGGGCTTCGGTCAAGACCGCGACGCCGCGTGTGCCGTATCGCGAGACGATTCGCGCCGAGGCCAAGATCGACAACAAGTTCAAGCGGCAGACCGGCGGGCACGGCCAGTACGGCCACGTGGTGATTGAGTTCACCCCGACCGATTCGGGGACCGGATTCGAGTTCGGCAACAAGATCGTGGGCGGCGTCGTGCCGAAGCAGTACATCCCTGCCGTCGAGAAAGGCCTGAACGAGGCGATGTCGGAGGGGGTCCTGGCGGGCTACCCGGTGGTCGATCTCAAGGCGACCCTGGTGGACGGCAGCTACCACCCGGTCGACAGCTCGGAGATGGCCTTCAAGGTGGCTGCCAGCCAGGCCCTCAAGAAGGCGTTCTCCGAAGCGAACCCGGCGCTCCTGGAGCCGATCATCGAAGTCGAGGTGGTGGTCCCCGACGAGTACATGGGCGACGTGATGGGCCAGATCACCTCGAAGCGGGGCCACGTGCTCGGGATGGACTCAGCGGATGGAATGCAGCACCTTCGAGCGCAGGTCCCCCAGGCCGAGATGTTCCACTACGCCACCGAGCTGCGCTCAATTACCCAGGGTCGCGGCCGCTTCAGCTGGAAGCTCGACCATTACGCCGAAGTGCCGCATACGATCGCCGAGAGGGTGATCGCCGAGCATGCGGCCAACGGCTCATCCGACAGGCACTAGACCGATGCCGGCCTAGGCCGGCGTCACCTCCGCCACGGCCAGGCGACGCTTGCCCCGGCGCAGGACCAACCAGCGGCCCTGAATCAGGTCAGCCTGCGTCGGCGCGGCGGCGGGATCGGTCACCTTTCTGTTGTTGAGGTAGGCGCCGCCCTCGCCGATCACCCGACGCGCGTCGCTTCGGCTCTCCGCCAGGCCGGTCGCGACCAGGAGGTCCAGCAGCGATGGGAGCCGCTCGCCGGCGGGCAGCGCAGCGCGCGGCAGCTCGGCCACGGCGGCGGTCACCGTCGCCTCGTCCAGCTCCATCAGCTCGGCTCCGCCGAACAGTGCTGTGCTGGCGGCAGCGGCCCGCCGGTACTCATCGGCGCCGTGGACCAGCGTGGTGAGCTCCTCCGCCAGGGCGCGCTGCGCGCTCCGCGACTCGGGATGCTCCGCCGCCTCGGCCTCGAGGGCCTCGATCTCCTCGTGTGAGCGGAAGCTGAACGTTCGCAGCAGGCCGCCGACCTCGGAGTCCTCGACGTTGAGGAAGTACTGGTAGAAGGCATACGGACTGGTCAAGCTGGGATCCAGCCAGACGGTTTCTCCCTCGCTCTTGCCGTATTTGCTGCCATCGGCGCGCGTCAGCAGCGGCGTTGCGAGAGCGTGTACCGAGGCCCCCTCGGCGCGCCGGATCAGATCCACGCCGGCGGTCAGGTTGCCCCACTGGTCACTGCCGCCGGTCTGCAGCGTGCAGCTGTGACGACGGAACAGCTCCAGGTAGTCGAGCGCCTGCATGACCTGGTAGCTGAACTCGGTGTAGCTGATGCCCTCGTCCGCCAATCGCGCGGCGACCGATTCCTTGGCGAGCATCCGGCTGACGCTGAAGTGCTTGCCGATGTCGCGCAGGAAGGTGATCGTCGACATCGGCGCCGTCCAGTCCAGGTTGTTGGCGATGATCGCTGCGTTCTCGCCCTCGAACGAGAGGTAGCGCTCGACCTGCGAGCGGATGCGGTCGACCCAGCTGGCCACTACTTCGGCCTCGTTGAAAGCCCGCTCGGCCGACTTGCCGCTCGGGTCGCCGACCAGGCCGGTTGCGCCGCCCACAAGCCCGATCGGCCGGTGTCCGGCGAGCTGAAGGCGGCGCATCGTCACCAGCTGCACGAGGTTGCCGAAGTGCAGGCTGGGCGCAGTCGGGTCGAAGCCGCAGTAGTAGGTCACCGGCCCGGCTGCGAGCGCGGAGCGCAGGACGGCCGGATCGGTGCTCTCCGCAATCAGGCCGCGCCAGGCGAGGTCGTCGAGGACGGCGGCCGTATCGGGCATGCCGGCGAGTATAGGGACGCCGGGTGGGGTCGCGGGACCGGGGCTGAACGGGTCAAGTGTTCGCGAGTGCCAGCTACCCTGGCCCTATGACCGCCGAACTCGCAATTTGACGGTTTCGCCGGTCCTCTGCCAGCTGGATTGGCGGCTTGACCAACGGCATCCGCCGTGATGGTCATAAGGCCAACGTCATTGGCGCACAGGCGGGACACATCCGTTGTCCCGGCAGGCAGAGGCGACCCTTGCCGCGCCTCGTGCTACCCTGCCGCCGGATGACCCGAACCGATCCCCCGCCGCCGCGGCGCGGCCCCTACGCTCCCAACAACCCGAAGATACGACCGGGCCGTCGCGTCCCCCGGCAGAGGCGCAGGCCGGCATCGATCGCGCTGCCGGTGATCATTCTCAGCATCTGCGCCGTGGTGGCGATTGGCCTCTTCATCGGCCTGATGGGCGTCTACACCGCCTACGCCAGCGGCCTCCCCAACGTCGGTGAGATCGAGAACTTCCCCCTCCCACAGGGCTCGACCGTCCTCTCTGCCGACGGCCAGGAGCTGGCCACCTTCGCCGCGGAGGACCGCCGCGCCATCCCCTTCGCCGCGATTCCCGAGGTCATGCGCCAGGCGCAGATCGCCGCCGAGGACCAGACCTTCTGGACGAACCCGTGCATCGACTTCCGCGGGATCGTGCGAGCGGCGCTGCAGAACCTCTCCGCCGGCTCGACGATCTCCGGCGCCTCGACCATTTGCCAGCAGCTGGTTCGCATGCGCCTCTTCGGCCCGGACCTGCTGGCTGACACCGACCGTCGACTCGAACGGAAGATCAAGGAGGCGATTCTCGCCCTGCGGGTCGGCGACCACTACGTGGGTCAGCAGGGCAAAGAGACCCTGCTGGCGATGTATCTCAACCAGGTCTACTACGGCAACAACGCCTACGGCGTGTGGGCCGCCACGCGCGCCTACTTCGGGAAGGACCTGACCAAGAAGGACGCGCCTAACCAGCTCACGATCGGCGAGGCTGCCCTGCTTGCCGGGCTGGTCCGTTCGCCATCGGTCCTCGATCCCACGCTGGTGGCAACCAAGCAGACCGATGCCAAGGGCAAGACCGTGCTCGTCGTGCCGCCCGACGCCGACGCGGTCAAGGTCCGCAGCTTCGTCCTCGACCAGATGTTCGCATCGGGCTTCATCAGCGCCGAGGAGCGGGACAAGGCCAAGGCCGAGCGGGTGGTGCTGGCTGCGGCGCGGACGAATCGCTTCAAGGCGCCGCACTTCG
>JALYTG010000278.1 GCA_030854405.1 Chloroflexota bacterium
TGGTGCGACGGCGGGCAGCTTGTCCTCGGCGGCGAGAGTGTCGCGCAGGCCCTGCTCGAGTCCGCGCGGGGAGTACCCGAGCTGACTCATCGCCTTGTCGTGCTTGGCCCAGAAGGTGACCCCGTCGGCCGAGCTGATCAGCTCCGAGAGGTTCGGAGGCTGTCCCATCATCTTGCCGACCATGGGCCCAATCGGGGTCAGCGCCTTCAGCAGCGGCGTCGGCATCGCCCGCTTCGGCGCCTTGCGGTCGCTGACCTTGGCCAGGGTCTCGATCATCTCGCGCATCGTGGTGATCTGGCCGCCAAGCACGTAGGACTCGCCGATCTGCCCCTTGTCGAGGGCAAGCAGCACGCCGTCGGCTACGTCGTCGACGTGGACCATGTTCATGCCGAGGTCCGGGAAGGCGATCATCGGCATCCGGCCAGCCAGGAACTGGTCCATCTGGGTGCCGAGCGCGGAGTGATCGCCCGGCCCGTAGACGCCACCCGGTTGGACGATCACGCAGGGAAGCCCCTCCTCGTCGATCAACCGCCGCGCGATCTGGTGGGCCTGCACCTTCGTCTCCTCGTAATAGGAGGTGTGCTCGTCGCCGGGGTGCTTGTAGGTCTCGTCGACGACCTCGCCGTGGGTGTTGCCGAAGGCACCGACGGTCGAGATGTAAACGATCTTGGGGATCTTCTCCTCCTGCGCGGAGCGCATCACGCGCTCGGTGCCGAGCACGTTGGCCTCGTACATCGCGGTGTGCTCGCTCTTCGGGATCCCGACCTCATACACGGCGGCGCCGTGGATCAATGCGTCGCATTCCGCCATCCCGGAACGCATCGCAACGTCGTCGGCAAGGTCGCCCTCGAACAGCACGCATCCGAGCTCGGCCAGATCCTGCGCCTTGTCGGGGCTGCGGACCAGACAGACGACCTCGTCCCCTCGCGCGCGCAGATCGCGGACCACGTGTCCGCCGATGAACCCGGTTGCACCCGTTACAAAGACCTTCATCTCTCGCCAGCCTATCCCGTTGCGGTCGTGGGAACGCGTACACAGGGAGCCGATCCGGGGCCGCCGTAGAACGATTGCGGCGGCTTCGCCGCATGACGTGCCAGTGCCGGCGCCTGACGGCACCGGCCTAGAATCCATGTAGTGCAGCGATCTAGAAACGGACGCGCGGCCGAGACCCGCACTGGCGCGGGGGCGGCGGGCGTCTCGAACCCGCGGGCCAGGCAGCGGGCGATCGCGATCGGCGTGCTCGAGCGCGCCTCCGACGAGGAGCCGCTCTCCGAGTTGAAGGAGCTGCTGCGCACAGCCGGCGTCGCCACCGCAGGGGAGATGATCCAGCAGCGCTCCGCGCCCGATCCCGACCGCTACTTCGGCGCCGGCAAGCTGCGCGAGCTGAAGGATCACATAGCCGCATCCGACGCCAACCTGGTCGCCGTCGACCACGAGCTGGTGCCGCGTCAGGAGCGCAACCTCGAAGCGGCGCTCGGGGTGCCAGTGATCGACCGCACCGCGGTGATCCTCGACATCTTCGCCGACCACGCGCACACCGCCGACGGAAAGCTTCAGGTCGAGTTGGCGCAGCTCGAGTACAACCTCGCCCGCATGCGGGGGCTGTGGACCCATCTCGAGCGCCTCGGGGGTGGGATCGGCACCAGGGGCCCCGGCGAGTCGCAGATCGAGACCGACCGCCGCCTGGCTCGGGACCGGATCGCGGCGCTGCGACGCCGCCTCACCCGGCTGCAGCGCAACCGCGATGTGATGCGGGCGCGCCGCGATAGCACCGCGATCCCGACCGTCGCCCTCGCCGGCTACACGAATGCCGGCAAGTCGACGCTACTGAACGCGATCACCGGCGCCGAGGTCGAGGTGGGGGAGCGGCTCTTCGAGACCCTTGACCCGACCACCCGTAGCTTCGACCACCGGGGACGGCACTACCTGCTCACCGACACGGTCGGCTTCATCGAGAAGCTGCCCCATCAGCTCGTCGACGCGTTCAAGGCGACGCTGGAGGAGACGGTGCTCGCCGATCTGATCCTGCACGTGGTGGATGCGTCGGCGGTCGCAGAGCGGCGCGAGGCCACGATGGCGGCGGTCGACGAGGTGCTGGAGGAGATCGGCGCCGGCGAATCGCCCCGGTTGCTGGTTTTCAACAAGGCCGACCTGCTAAGCGAAGAGGAACGCCGGGAGGCCCTGCTGGGCCACCCCGATGCGATCCTCGTCTCGGCGCTCAGCGGCGAGGGCGTGGAGGAGCTTCGCGACCGCATCGAGCAGGCCTTCGAGGAGACCCTGCGCGAAGTCGAGCTGTTGGTCCCCTACAGCGAGGGCGCCCGGCTGCACGAGCTGCACGAGCTCGCCGGCGAGCTTGAGCGCACCGACCGCGGCGACGGCGTGCTGGTCCGGGCTCGCCTCCCGGCCGCCGAGCTTCACCGCTTCAAGGACCTGAGCGTCAGCGGCGCCGGCGGCTAGGGTTGGCGGCGTGAAGCTGCGATTCGCTCGT
>JALYTG010000279.1 GCA_030854405.1 Chloroflexota bacterium
GGATTCCTTGGGGTCACTCATTTGCCAGCTCTGCACGCCGCCGCGTCCAGCGTGCGTGTCCGATAAGGGGAGGGTGAGGACAGCGGCGCCCTAGTGAGCTCGCTGGCGGCAAAGCTGGTTGGAATCGTCGTTGGCGTGGCGATCGTCGCGGTGGCGATCACCCTGTACGTCTCCCATTACCTGAGCTCGCCGACCCCAGTCACGGCCAGCCAGACCGAGCCGCACCAGGCGAGCCTGACGCTCGGCACGACGCCGGCGGTCGGCCATCTGGGCGGCAGCAAGTCCTGGGTCTCCTACCTGGTCCGCCAGAACGGCCACTGGGAGCACACCACCGTGTTCAACGTTCCGGCGCATTCGCTGGTCCACGTCACGATCTACAACTTCGACGGGGGCAGCGGACTCAGGAACGCGTTCCTCTCGCAGGTGCAGGGCACGGTCGGAGGCGTGATGGGGATCAACGGAAAGGCCACGGACGTCGTCAACCCCGACGACGCCTCCCACACCTTCACTGTGCCGGAGCTCGGGATCTCCGTGCCGGTGCTCGGCGTGCCGGACGACGCAAAGAACCAGTGCCCCGAGATGCCTTGCTCGCTCAAACGGGCGCACGAGACCATGACCTTCACGTTCCGCACCGGCAAGCCGGGGCGCTACCGCTGGCAATGCTTCGTGCCCTGCGCCGCAGGGTTCATCGACGGGTTCGGCGGACCGATGCAGACGATCGGCTACATGGACGGCTTCGTCCACGTGATCTGAGCGCATCCGACGATGCCGGAGCCTCCCCACTTCCGTCGGATCCTGTGGATTTGGCTCGCGGTGAGCGTCGTCGCGACGCCGCTCGTCGTCCTGGTTGGGGTGCCCGGGTTGCCGCCAGGCAACGCGAGCAGCGAGGCCTCGAGCCAGGTAGCCGACAATACGGTGCTGTTCGGGATCGCGACGCCGATCGCCGCGGCGATTGTCGTCTACTTCGCCTATGCGCTGATCGTCTTTCGCCACCGGGGTCCGGAGCTCGAGGAGGGCGTGGCGATCCGTGGCGACAACCGCGTCCAGCTCAGCTGGATCGTCGCGACGAGCGCAATCGTGCTCTTTGCGTCCGTCTACGGCACGATACGGCTGCTCAACAACGGCGCCGGCGGGGGGCAGGGGTCAAGCCCGATCGCGAAGCCGTCCGGGGACCCGCTCCAGATCCAGGTGATCGCCCAACAATGGGCGTTCACCTACCGCTTTCCCTCCTTCGGCGGCGTGGAGACGGCGCATCTGGAGCTTCCGGTCAACCGCGACGTGGAGCTCCATGTCACCTCGCTGGACGTGATCCACTCGTTCTGGGCCCATGACCTCGGGGTCAAGGCCGACGCGAATCCCGGGGTTGACAACGTCGCCTATGTGCGCCCGACCCGGACCCGGAGCTTCGACATCCGCTGCGCCGAGCTATGCGGGCTGTGGCACGGGCACATGTTCGACACCGGGCGAGTCGTGAGCGACGGCGCCTTCCTGGCGTGGATCCGAAGCCAGCAGCGCGTGTTCGCCCCTGCGACCCGAAACCTCCCGAAGTACAAGACGCAGTACGACCCGGCTCCACACAGGAGGGCCGGATGAACAGCGAACTGACCGCCCGCCCGTTGTGGCGTCGCCTGCTCGGCTTCAACCTCTTGACCGGGATCCTGCTGGGCATCGTCGGGTTCTACTTCGGCTGGTGGCTGGGCCATCAGATCCACGCCAAGAGCCTCGACTACTTCGCCGATACCAACCAAAACGACGTCGCCCTGTTGCTCGGCTACCTGTTCTTGGTGATCGGATTCCTGATCGGGCTTGGATTCGCCAAGTACCCGCTGAGCAGGATGCTGGGCCGCCAGCCTTCGCACCACGAGAACGAGGGGGGCGGCATCGGTCGCTACTTCGGGGTTTGCACCGACCACAAGGCGATCGGGATGCAGTACCTGATCGGGATTGGGGTCTTCTTCTTCATCGGCGGGCTGAACGCGATGCTGATCAGGGCTGAGCTGCTGCGCCCCTCGCCCCAGCTCTTCGGCGCCGGCAACTACCTGACGATCGTCGGCCTGCACGGGGCGATGATGATGGGGATCATGAGCTCGGCCATCCTCGGCCCGTTCGCGAACTACTTCGTCCCGCTGATGATCGGCGCCAAGCGGATGGCTCTCCCGCGCCTCGAAGCGCTCACCTTCTGGCTGCTGATGGCGGCCGGGGTGATCTTCGTCAGCACGATCTTCTTCGGCGGCTTCCCGACCGGTTGGACGGGGTATGCGCCGCTTAACGTCGAGGCGAACTTCGGATTCGACTCCTACATCTTCTTCTTCGCCCTCGTCGGTCTATCGATGACCTTGCTGGGGCTCAACCTGATCACCACGATGGTCACGATGCGGGCACCGGGGCTGACCTGGGGGCGGCTGCCGATCTTCTGCTGGGGCGTGCTCGGCACCTCGGCCCTGATGGTCCTCGCGGCACCGGTCCTGATCGCCGCCCT
>JALYTG010000126.1 GCA_030854405.1 Chloroflexota bacterium
GTCGGTGGCCGTGCCGGTCGGCAAGCAGCTGACCTACTTCTATCGCCCCCATCGCGAAGGCACCTACATGTACCACTGCCACTTCGAGGACGTGGAGCATGTGCAGATGGGGATGACCGGGATCGTTTTCGTCCGGCCAACCCAGGACGGGACGAGCAAGACCTTCGATGGCAAGACCTTCACCAGGTTCGCCTATAACGACGGCGACGGCTCGACGGGGTACCACCGCCATTTCGCGATCCTGCTCAACGAGATGTGGGCGCACTACCACGACGGTGACCGCGACATCCAGGAGTCGGTCGCCACCGACTACGACCCGCAGTGGTTCACCCTGAACGGCCGGACCTACCCGGAGACCGTGCTTCCGAATGACGATGCGACCACGTCGTCCGGCATCCTGAACCCAAACCCGAACTACGGCAGCAACGACAAGAGCCAGCCCAACTCGGCGCTGATTCAGGCCAACCCCGGAGATCGGGTCCTGCTCAGGCTGGCGAACCTCGGCTACCGGCAGCACTCCATGCAGCTGCCCGGGCTTCCGATGCACGTCGTAGGGCAGGACGCATCGCTGCTGCGCAACGGTGGTGCGGATACCTCGTACCGGACCAACACCCTGTACATGGGTCCCGGCGAGGCGCGCGACGTGCTCTTCGATGCGCCGCCATTCGACGCCGCTCGGCCTTCGGGCTCCGACGGCCGCGGCAGCTACAACGTCTATTACTTCAAGAACCGCGACTGGCAGAAGCTCTCCGACAAGGGAGCTGCCGGAGCGGGCGGGATGATGACCGAGGTGCGGATCTACCAGACGCCGCTCCCCGCTCAGACATTCGTGAGCCAGACCTATGTTTGAGCCGATTCGGCCTGCGCGCCTGGGGAGGAAGACCACGATGACGCTGAGAATGCGACGGCTCGGTCTGATGGCCGCACTCCTGACAGGCGGTACGCTGCTGCTGCCGAGCTCTATCGCGGCCATTCCGCTGAACGCGCCGAAGATCGGCATGGTCTGCACCCCCGGAGCGATCTCCGGCACGACGCACACCTTCAACCTGGTGGCGAAGACCGGCTACGTCGACACGCCCGACGGCAATAGCGTCTTCATCTGGAGCTACGCGAATGCCGACTCGCCCGACAACGGCCGCTTCCAATTCCCCGGCCCGGTGCTCTGCGTCACGCAGGGTCAGACGGTTGTCGTCAACCTGAGCAATACCCTCCCCGAGCCAACGTCGATCGTCTTCCCAGGGCAGGACGCAGCGGTGACCGCGACGGGCGACGGCGGCCCCGGATTGCTGACCACGGAGGCGGCCGCCCCAGGCAGCGCGAGCTATTCGTTCGTGGCCGGAAGCCCTGGAACATATCTCTACGAGAGTGGCTCGAATTTGTCGAAGCAGGTCGAGATGGGCCTGTACGGCGCCGTGGTGGTGCGACCCGCCGCCGGCGCGAGCTACGCATACGGCCTCACGACCCAGTTCGATCCGGCGCGGGAATACCTCCTGCTGCTGAGCGACCTGGACCCCGACCTGCACCACGCGGTCGAGACCGGCGGCACATACGACTTCAACGCGCTGCACAACCGGTACTTCCCGATCAACGGGCGGGAGTTCCCCGACACCCTCCAGGACAACGGGACATCGCTCCTTCCCAACCAGCCCTACGGCTCGCTCGTGCGCATCCAGCCCACCAGCGCGGCGAACCCGCAGCCCGCGCTCATCCGCATGCTCAACGTGGGGACGCTCAATCACCCGTATCACCCCCATGGCAACCACATGACCCAGATCGCGCAGGACGGGCGGCAGCTTCTCACCCCGAGCGGTGCGAGCGCCTCCTCCGAGCGCTTCGGAGAGACCATCGGGTCCGGCCAGACACAGGATTACCTGCTCAGCTGGAATGATGTCGACAACTGGAATCCGACCACGAACCCACTGCCCGTGGCGCAGCCCAACTATCGCAACATATTGTTCAAGGGCGGCAACACCTGGTACAGCGGGAATCCCTACCTGGGGTTCAAGGGCACGCTCCCAACCGGCACCCTGACGCAGAACATCTGTGGCGAGTGGTACTTCCCGTGGCACAGCCACGCGCTGAACGAGTTCGCAAACTTCGACGAGCCGTTCGGCGGGATGGCCACCCTTCTGCGGGTCGACCCGCTCGGCGGCTGCTTTGCCTTCCCGACCTCAACCAAGATCACAACGGGGACGTTGAACACCGGCACGTACACCAGCCTGGCCACTGCTGACGCGAGCTACTACCGGGTCAACTCGACGACGTCGGGGACCCGCACGACAGATTGGTACGGACAGTTCAGCGGCGTCGTGGCGGGGTCGAAGAACCTCAAGGCCACCTACCAGGGCAGGAACTGTGGGACTGGCTCGGGATGCCCGGCCATCGCTGCGCCCAGCCCAAGCACAACCCTCTCCCTCTGGAACTGGACGACCAGCGCGTGGGTGCAGGTCGCCGGGCCGACCTTGGTCGGCAACGTGGACGTCACGATGGCAAGCGCTGTCATCGCGTCGCCCGCCAGCTACATCGGCACCGGAAGCAGCAAGGGCCAGGTCCGCATCCGGGTGCGCACCACTCGATCAGGATCGCCCAACTTCGTGACCGGCGGCAACCTCATGAAGCTCGTGTACGACGCGCCGTGATCGGACCGAGGCAAGGGAGCAAATGACGATGCACGTTATCGCGCGAAAGACGGCCGGCACGCTGGGGGCCCTCGCCCTGGCCATGGCTGGACTCGTCCCCACAAGCTCACCTGCCCTCGCCGCCCCGGTCGCGATCGACCTCTGCGCCCTGGCAGGTACGGCCACCATGCCCGACGCGGTAAGCGTCGCGATCTGGGGCTTCGGCGTCCCGGGCACACCGGGCGACTGCACGACGGCCACCGCCGGACTGCCGGGCCCGCTGCTCACTGTCGACGAAGGCGACGTTGTTACGATCAACATCACCAACTCGCTCCCTGTCGGCACGGTGGAAGTCCCGCACACGATCTCCTTCGAGATCCCGGGCATCACGTTCGACCCGGGTCCGACCGATGCCGCGGTGGGTGCGTCCGTCTCGGTGACGTTCACCGCGAGCGCACCGGGCGTGTACCTCTACGAGAGCGGCGGTGACGCCGGACGTCAGGAGGCGATGGGTCTGTACGGCGCGCTCATCGTGCGGTCAGCGACCCCTCTCCAGGCCTACGACGCCGCGACGACGGCATATGACGTCGAGGCGACGCTGGTCCTGAGCCAGCTCGATCCAGACTTCAACGGAGCCCCGGACACCTACGACATGTATCAGTACCAGGCGACCTACTGGCTGATCAATGGCAAGGCCTACCCGGATACCATGCCCCCCATCGCCGCGCCGGCCGGTCAGAGGCTGCTGCTGCGTTACGTCAACGCCGGATTCGACAACACAACCATGCTCCTGCTCGGGATGCACGAGCGCGTGCTGGCGCGGGACGCGCACCTCCTGAACAACCCATTCGACGCAGACGCCGAGACGATCCCGGCCGGCGGCACAGAGGACACCATCGCGACGATCCCGGCCTCTGCGCCTCCGAGCGTCAACGGATTCCCGCTCTACAACCGGCAGCTCCACCTCACCAACGGACCAACCTCGAGTCCAGCCCACTCGCCCGGCGGGATGATGCTGTTCATCAAGCCTTGACGGACGCGGAATGAGCGAACCAGCCGGGCCTACGAGCTCGGGCACCGCACCCACTGCCGCAGGGCGGCGTAGACCGCGCCGGGGATCCCGTCTGGCGGGATACGCCGCCGGGCTGCTCCTCGCGTTCGGTGCGGTGGCCATTGGACTCGGGGTTGTATCGGGCCCGAGGAGTTCCGGCGTGGCCAAGCAGAGCGGGGCCCCGTCCGCCGCGGCTGAGCCGCTCGGGTGGCCCCGGACCGCCGTCTCGGACGCACAGCTCGCCGACGTCCTGGGGGTGCGCGTCGTCGGGGTCGCCGTCACCGGCGGCGGTGGTCTCGTCGACGTCCGCTTCCAGGTCGTCGACCCGGGCAAAGCAGCAGCTCTCCACCTGCAGGCCACCCCTCCGGGCCTCATCGACGACGCGACCGGCGTGCTGGCGGATCAGCTGCTGATGGGTCATTCCCATACGGACGCGTTCAAAGCGGGCCACACCTACTACCTGATCTTCGAGAACCCGGGCAACCTGGTCCAGCGCGGCGGCACAGTGAGCGTGCTGCTTGGTCGTTACGAGGTCGAGCACTACACCGTGTCCTGAGCGACCGCGGGAAGATAGACAGGGCGGTTCAAACGCGACCCGAGCGGATCAGTTGACCGTTACGTGAGTCCGCGGTCCTCGCTCGTCGATCGCGTCTCGGGCAGATGCTGCTCAGGGGTGCATCGCGTGCTCGACGCGGCGTCGGTCGGCGGTCTCGAGCTGAATCGTCGAGTGCTCCATGTCGAAATCATAGGTGAGGCAAGCGCATACCTCGTCGAGTACCCGCGCAGGATCCGCGCCTGCCCGCATCACGACGTGCGCGGAGACGACGTTGATCCCTGAGGTCAATGTCCAGGCGTGCAGGTCGTGGACGTCGTCGACGTCTTCGGCGCGGCTGAGGTGCCGCCGCACTTCGTCGAGGTTCACGCCCTTCGGCGTCGCCTGCAGCAGCACGTCGACAGCGTCGCGCAGCAGGCTGAAGGTGCGCGGCAGGATCAGCCCGGCGATCACGACCGACGCGATCGGATCGATCGGCGTCCAGCCGGTGACGATGATCACGACACCGGCGACGATGACCGCCACCGAGCCGAGCAGGTCGCCGATGACCTCGAGGTAGGCGCCGCGCAGATTGAGACTCGTGTCGGCGCCGGCCTGCAGCAGCCGCATCGATACCAGATTGACGACGAGCCCGACCGCTGCGATGCCGAGCATTGGGAGACCGATCACTTCCGGCGGCGAGGCGAAGCGCTGGATCGCCTCGTAGAGGATATAGACCGCGATCCCGAACAGGACTACCGCGTTGGCCACGGCGGCGAAGATCTCGACCCGGTAGTAGCCGAACGACTTATCGACGGTGGCGGCGCGTTGAGCGAACCAGATGGCGAGCAAAGCCAGCCCGATGCCGGCAGCGTCAGTGAACATGTGGCCCGCATCGGCCAGCAGCGCCAGCGAGTTGGTCAGCAGTCCGCCAATGATCTCGACGACCAGGAAGGCAGTGACCAGGGCGAGGACCGCAACCAGCCTGCCTCGGCCGGCGGCCGCCGCCGATTGGCCGTGTGCATGCCGGCGCCTGGCGCTCCCAACGCGGTTCGCGGTCGGATCAGCCATCGTCACGCTCGCCGCCCCACGCCTCGAGGCCCTCGCGTATCAGTAACGCGCTGACCGCCAGTGCCGCCGCGGAATCGGCCCACCACCAGCCGAACAGCGCGTTGAGGCCGATCCCGGCCATGACGACGATCGACAGGTACCAACAGGCCTGGGTCTGCTCGGCGTCGGCCGCCAGTGCGCGGCTGCCAAGCTCCGCAGCAGCGCGCCGCTTGGCGCGCGCCAGCCACAGCATGACCCCGATCGAGACGGCGGTCAGCGCGATACCGATGGGGCTGGCGTCGGGCCGCTCCTCGTTAAGCAGGGTCGTCATGGCGTCGAAGACGATGTAGGCCGCCAGCGCGCAGAACGAAATCCCCACCAGTCGCTCTGCCCTGCGCTCGAAGCGCTCGATCGTCGCCTCGTCGCGATCGCCGGCCGCCTCGGCGCGCAGGCGCCAGACGAGCACCGAGCCGGAGATGCTCTCCACGAAGCTGTCGATGCCGAAGCCGAGCAGGGCCACGCTGCCGGCGGCCAGCGCGGCCACGACCGCGATCGCGCCCTCGACCAGGTTCCAACCGACGGTCAGGTGCTCGAGTCGCAGACCCCGATGCAGCAGCGCACGGCGCGCGGGCGTGGCGGCTAGGCTCATGCGGTGTTCGACCTGCGCTGCTCGACGTCAATCTCGCTGACGTGCCTCAGGCCATCGCTGAACACGTTTCGGACGTGCTCGTCGGCTAGGCGGTAGTAGACGATCCGCCCGGCCTTGCGACGCGCGACCACACGCCGGTCGCGCAGCAGCCGCAGCTGGTGGCTCAGCGCCGATTGGCTGATGCCGAGCAGCAGCGCCAGGTCGCACACGCACAGCTCCTCGGCCAGGCTCAGGGCGTGGAGGATGCGAGACCGGGTCGGGTCGGCCAACACCGCGAAGGTGGAGGCGACGCTGTCGGCTGCCGCATAGTCGATGACCCGCCCCAGCAGCGGAGCGACGTGCTCAGGGTGGAGGCATTCCACCTCGCACCGCTCTTGGGTGAGCGCCGTCATACCTGAAAGCGTGCTCATATGTCGGCAGTATGAAGTGCCGAGCCGCGTCGAACAACCGTGCTCTGCGGTTACGGACCGATGTACGACCCCGAGGTCGAGGCGAAGGCGTCGAAGTACTCGGTCCCGCGCGTTCCAGTATCGATCCCGGACGCCGGACCGATGCGCGCCTCGTCCACCCGCTGTGAGCCGTTGGCGACGTTTGTCTTGCTGGCGGCGAGGACGCCATCGACCCACAGCCGCAGGCTGCCGTTGCTGCCTCCTGACGTGGTCGCAGCCGCCCATCCCAGCTCGATCGTGTGCGCGGAGCCGCTTATCGCCGCCCACGCCGTGGTGACGGTCAAGCCGCCATTGGTCCGGGCGGTGGCGCGGAGCTGCAGCGCGCCGCCGGACTTCCGCAGCTCGACGGATCCGACCTCCGTACCGCCTGAGTTGAGCGCGGCCAGGATCTTGTGCGCGTTACCGGAGGCCATGACGATCCCATTTGGAGCGAAACGGACGCGAGCGTCGTAGGCCTTGAGCGCTGCGGGGGTCAGATCGCGGACGTAGATGGCATTGTTCCGATCAATGCGCGCTTGCATCCCGTAGCGGCCGACGAGCGTCGCCGCGCCCGTCACGGAAAGCCGACCGCCGCCGGTCACGGCGGAGCTCCAGGCGGCCAGGGACCCTGATTCGAAGCCATCGGCGAAGAGGCCGCTCGGCGTGGGAGTCGGCGTGGGAGTCGGCGTTGGCGTTGGTGTGGGC
>JALYTG010000280.1 GCA_030854405.1 Chloroflexota bacterium
GTGTAGCCGTTGATGTTGTCCGGCTCCACGGCGTCGAAGCCCTTTCGCTTGCACATGTCGAAGCGCTTGCGCAGCGGCGGCGCGAGCACCGAGATCTTGCGGATGTCCATCCAGCGCTCGCTCGGGAAGCCCTGGTAGCGCTTGCCGATCACCGACTTCGGGAACTGGTCCTTGTCGGGCCGGTAGTTCTCCCAGGAGCCGACGTCGAGGTAGCAGATCGCCTTGCGTCCCTGCGAATGGAGCTGGCGCACGACCTGTGGGGAGACGAAGAAGCCGTCGATCTCATAGACGCCGGCCGGGACCGAGGTGTCGATCGGTCCCTGCAGCTGCCATTGCCACGGCGCCGTGGTCGGCGCCGGGTGCCAGAGGTCGGAGGCCGCTGCCTTCGAGTCACCGCCACCACAGGCGGCGAGGGCCGGCAGGGCCAGCGCCGTGAGCAGCAAGAAGACCAGCGTCAGTTTGCGTCCCGCCTTCAAGGAGCGGGGATGCTACGTCGCCGACGTTGCGCAGGGGTGAATATCCTCGCCAGAGTTCTCGAAAGGAGAGATCGATGACCCACCACACGCACAAACCGCTTCAGGGGCGCAACGCTGCGGTGATGATCGGCCCCGCTTTCGAGGACAGCGAGGCGACCTACCCCTACTACCGGCTTCGTGAGGCGGGGGCCGAGGTGACCATCGTCGGCATCGAGGAGGGCGAGCTGAGCGGAAAGCACGGGCAGCCGCTCGAGGTCGAGCGCGCCGCCTCCGCGGTCGACGCCGACGGGCTGGACATCCTGGTGATCGCCGGCGGCATGGGGCCCGACAAGCTGCGCGCCGACCTGGGCGTTCTGGAGCTGGTGCGGGCGATGGACGCTGCCGGCAAGCCGGTCGCCTTCATCTGCCACGCCGGCTGGGTGCCGGTCTCGGCCGGGATCGTCGATGGGCGGCGGGTGACCTCCTATCCGACGATCGCCGACGACCTGCGCAACGCCGGCGCCGAGTGGGAGGACGCCGAGGTGGTCGTGGACGGCAACCTCGTCTCCTCGCGGCGCCCCGACGACCTGCCGGCCTTCATGCGCGAGCTGATCGGGGTCGCGGAGGGCGCCGCGTTGGCCGCAAGCTAGCGGCGGCGGGCGCTGCCCGACTCGACCAGGCGAACAGCGAGCCCGAAGCTCAGCAGCACCAGCCCGAGGGTTGCCAGACGCAGCATGTCGGAGCCCGTCGACGGAAGCGAGCTGCCCGAGCCGGCGGCGTCCGGAGAGCTGACCGCCGCCGATTCCGACCCGGAGCCGGTGACCGACGGCGTCGAGGCGCCGGAGCTCCCTGAGCCGCCCCCGCTGGAGCCGTTCGATCCACCGGAGCTGCCCGATGAACGCGCCAGGACCGTCACCGTGCCGTGCATTTGGGGGTGGATCGAGCAGATGTAGGAGAAGTTTCCGGCGCTGCCAAAGGTGTGGCTGTAGCTGTCGCCCGCCTGAAGCACCCCGGAGTCGAGACCATCGCCGCTGACGTCGTGGCCCTCGGGGACCTTGCCGTTGTTGGTCCACTGCACGGTGTCGCCGCTGCTCACCGTGATCGAGCCCGGCTTGAACGAGAAGTCGACCATCGAGACCGATTTCGAGGCCGAGACGCTGGCTCGCGTCACCGCCACTGCAGTGGGTGGAGGGTTCGAGGGAGGCGAAGCGGGCGTCGGGGAAGCGGGGACAGCACTCGATTGCGCGGCGCCCGGGTCAGGTGGGGCCGGAGCAGCAGGGGGCGTGGTCGGCGCCGTCGCGCCATCGACCCCAGTCGACGGACTCGTCGCCGGACCCGGCTGTGAGATGGCATCGTCGCCGGCGGCGGGTGCTGAGATCGCCGCCGGCGCCACGAGCGCTGCGGAGAGCACGACCGCCAGCGCCAGCGGGCGCAACCCTCCCGGGCGTGAATCGCGACGCGCCATCCGCGCCATACTACGAGGCGACCGCGCCGAAGGTTCGACTCGCGCTCAGCCGAGGCCGCTGAGCCCCGGCGGGGCGTCTGAGTGAACGCCGGCCCCAACGTGTCGGCGGTGGTTGCGGATCTCGCTCAGCACCCGCTCCAGGCGCGGTTCGCGGGAGAGGTCGACGTGGCTCATCGCCGCGGCGACAGCCGGATGAACCGAGTCGATCCGCTCGAACATCGCCTGGGCGACCGCGCGATAGGTCGGGTGGCCCTCGCGCCCCGATCGCAGCTCGATCAGGTGCATTGCCTCGCGAGCGTTGAGGTCGAGGACGTAGCGGATCCGGTAGCCGAGGCAGAGCGCGTAGGGGGCGGCGTCGCGCAGGCCGGCCTCCTCCAGCCGCTCGAACTCAGTCCGTGAGATCTCCAGCGCCCGCTCGAACTCGTCGCCGAGGCCGGCTTCGCGGACCTCCTCCGGGACCCCGGCCCCGAGGTCGGGGGTGAGCCGCTGCCACTGACAGGTCAGCATGCGGTGACGCTGGAG
>JALYTG010000281.1 GCA_030854405.1 Chloroflexota bacterium
TTTCACGACAACGTGATGGGCATCGTGCCCGGCGGCGCGCACCAGCCCAACGGCCTCGACTTCTGGTGGGACAGCTTCTCCGGCAATACCGCCAACTGTTGGTTTAACAACACCAGCTACAGGCCGATCACCACCGACCCGGCCTTCCCGCCTGGACTGCCGAACTGCAATAACGGCCAGAATCCCGGCTCCAGCGTCGGCACCGGGAACCCGACCGCCGAGTCCGAACTGCTCGGATGCTTTGCGGCGATCTCAGGCGGTCCGCCCGACACCTGCCCCTGGTTCACGACTCCTCCTAAGCCTAAGCCGTAGTGATGGTGTTGGCCGGTGCCGTTAGGCGCCGGTTGTGTCGGGGCGGTGCCTTTGGCGCCACCACTTGCTTGTCAGGCGGCGAAGCCGCCGCAAGTGGTTCGCAGGTCAGGCGGCGAAGCCGCCGCAATTATCCTGGCAGGATGCCGAATCGGTGGGCGACAACCGCCGCCTTGGCGTTCGCCGGCGCGCTGGTCGCGGCGGGCTGCGGGGGATCGAACTCGGGCGCGGTGCCACAGGCCCAGGGCCCGGACCTTGGGGTGCCGATCGGTCTCGCCGACTGCACCGACTGGAAGCGGGCCGACATGAGTCAGCGCCTCGGCACCGTGCGCGAGCTGCGCGACTTCGCGGGCGGGCCGGTGGGGCAGGAGCCGGGGCACGGCAACGTGCTCGAGGACAAGACGGCCTACAAGCTGTTCCAGAACTACTGCGCCAACTTCTTCGCCCGCGGATTCAAGCTCTACAAGCTCTACGAGCGGGCCGCGGCATTCACGCCGCCGCAGTGATGTTGGGCAAGACCTATTTGTCGAAGCTGACCGCGACCGGCTCGCGCTCGCCCGCGTCCTCGATCTCGAAAAATTCCTTCGCCTGGAAACCACCCTGGTTGGCAATGATCGAGTTCGGGAACACCTGGATCTTCGTGTTGTAGGCCTGGACGTTGGAGTTGTAGATCCGCCGCGAGGCCTGGATTTCGTCCTCGAGCTCGGAGAGGTTTCGCGACAACTGCTGGAAGTTCTCGGTGGCGCGAAGCGTCGGGTAGTTCTCCGCAACCGCCCGCAGGTCGGTCAGCGCGCCGCTCAGCTTCTGCTCGGCCTGCGCGGTCTCGCCAACACCGCGCGCCGACATCGCGTCGGCGCGGGCCTTGGTTGCCTTCTCGAACACCTCGCTCTCGTGCGTCGCGTAGCCCTTCACCGTCTCGACCAGGTTGGGGACCAGGTCGTGGCGTCGCTTTAGCTGGACGTCGATGCCGCTCCACGCCTCATCGACCCGGTTGCGGCTGCCGATCATGCTGTTGCGGATGAGGATGTAGATCAGCGCCGCGAGGACGATCAGCGCTACTACGACGATGATCACGATTCCCATGTCTGCTCCTGTTCGGCTTTCTGGGGTCTGGGGAAGGCCTGGCGAGGCACGCGGCCAGGGGGCTGATCCTACCGGCGCCGGGTGCCTTAACGCGAACTCAACCGCAGCGTCCAGACGGTAGGCACGAACGTCCAGCGTTCATGCGTCGGTTGTCCTTTGCGCATGCGTGGGGCGGGTGGTAGTTTCGAATAGCCGGGCGACGGGGCTCGGCTGGTCAACGGGGTATTCAGGGAATTGGTCGGGAGTTCATCTGCAGTGGGGCGGATTGCCGCCCTTGTGGCGCTCGGCGCCGGGGTCTTTGATCGACGTCCTAGGGTCTGAGCATCTGGGCCGCTTCTGACTCCGCAATAGGATTTCGCGGGGTGAGCTCCAAACAGGACGCGCAGGACTGGGCGGACACCGTCCGCTCATACGGCGAAAAGCACGAACTTCGCTACGAGCCGATCGGGGGGATCAACCCCAAGGACCTGCCGGTGGCGCTCTGCGTCGGCGGCACGAACCGCCTCACCGGGCAGCTCGACGACGAGTTCTGGGGTTCCTCATGCGACGCCGACGAGCAGCAGGTCGGCGGCCTGTTCAACAAGGCGGTGCTGCCGAGCGCGATACTCGCCAAGGCGCACATGCCCGACCTCGCCGAGGTGATGCCGGCCTTCAACGTCGAGTCGATCGAGGCCAGGCCGGCAGACTTCGTCGCCAAGCACACCGCCCGCAAGGTCGAGTTCGAGTCGATCGACTTCAACCGGCGCTTCCTCGCCACGGTTCCGAGCCAGTACGACCCGGTTTCGCTGCGCGAGTTGTTCAGTCCCGGGTTTCTGGAATGGGTGACGACTATCTCGAATGAGATCGATTTCGGCGTCAACGACCGCCAGCTGTGGTTCCTATGGCGACTGAGGGGGCGCAGCACCGAGGAACTGAAGGCGGCGCTTCACAACGCCGGCCAGCTGTTCCGCCGCGTACGCACCGAGATGGACGAGCACGGCATCCAGACCTATCCCGCCGGCCCCTGGCACGCCGGGATTGAACCCTTTCCTGACAGCGATTGACCG
>JALYTG010000021.1 GCA_030854405.1 Chloroflexota bacterium
CTCGCGCACTGCTCGATACCGGCGCCAGGGTCGCGATCGCCAGCGACGGCAACGCCGGCACGTTCGGGAGCTTCTCCATGCCGCTGGTGATCGGCCTGGCAGCGACCCTGCTGGGCATGAACGTCGACGAGGCACTCGTGGCCGCGACCGCCGGCGGCGCGGCATCGCTCGGCCTGAGCGAGGTGTGCGGCACGATCCGGGCCGGCCTCGCGGCGGACCTCGTCGCCTGGGACGCTGAGCACGAGGGCTCCTTCGCGCTGCGGCTGGGCGACGTGCGGCCACATCGGATCTGGGTCGGCGGAGTGGAAGTGTCGGCCGAGGCCGGCTAGCGAGCGCACCCGGTTCTTTTGCGCCCAGCGCACCTATTGGCCAACAAGGACCGATTCGGGCGTGCAATTGGCTTGGTCGTGGGCCCCGTTGCGCTTGATTTTGCGCCCAGCGCACCCACATAGCCAACCAGGACCGATTTGGGCGTGCAATCGGCGTCATCTTGGCCGTTATGCACGCTGACCGAGAACTTCCCTAGAGCAGCGGCCTCGTCGCCTGCGAGCACGGCGGTGCCGTCCGCCGGGCGCCTGCATATCATGGCGGCAGCCGCCGCCAGGCGACCCGCGCTGGAGGATCCATGGAACAGTTCGAAATCGTCATCGTCGGTGCCGGGGCTGGAGGGGAGGCGGCGGCCCTACTGGCAGCCGGACGCGGCGCAAAGGTGGCGATCGTCGATCGCGAGCTGTTCGGTGGCAGCTGCCCGTTCTGGGCCTGCATGCCGTCGAAGGCGCTGCTGCACGCCGCCGCGGTCCACCACGCCGGCGGGGACTATCCGTGGCCCAAGGCGTCGGCCTTCCGCGACTACATGATCAATCGCGAGGGGACCGATTGGCCCGACGACTCGGAGCACGTCGGCTCTCTGGAGAAAGCCGGCGCGACAGTCATTCGTGGCACGGCGCGCTTCGCGGCGCCCGGCCGCCTGACGGTGCAGGCTGACGGGTCGCCTCGTGAGCTGCAGGCCGGTGCGGTCATCCTGGCCGTCGGCTCGCATTCGCGGATCCCCGACCTGCCCGGCCTGGCCGATGCGCACGCCTGGACCAACCGGGAAGCCACCTCCACGCGCAAGCTGCCCGAGAGCCTGGTGATCATGGGCGGCGGACCGACCGGCGTCGAGCTGTCGCAGGTCTTCACGCGGTACGGCGTGCCGACCACCCTCGTCGACAGCAATGCGCGGATCAACAGCCGCGACCACGCGCGCAGCTCCGAGTTCCTGGCGGCCTCGCTGGAGCGCGACGGGGTCCAGATCCGGACCGGCGTCCGCGCGCAGCGCGTCCGAACCGGCAGCGACGGTGCCATGGTCGTCGAGCTCTCCGACGGGTCGAGCGCCGAGGGGACGGCGCTCCTCCTGGCGATCGGCCGCGAGATCCCGGTCTCCGAGCTGAACCTGCCCGCCATCGGCGTCGAGCCGCAGGAGGGCAGGGTCAAGCCGGACGACCGCCTGCGGATCGCGGAGAACGTGTACGTCGCCGGTGACATCGCCGGCCCTGAGCTGCACACCCACCTCGCGCACTACGAGGGCGAGATGGCAGCCCGACTGGCGCTCGGGGACGAGGTGCGGCCGGATGTCGGCGTGATCCCGCGCGCCACCTACACCGATCCGGAGACCGCTTCCGTTGGCCTCCTCGTCGAGCAGGCCCGCGAGGCCGGCATCGACGCCGTCGAGCTGACCCAGGACCTGGCGACTACCCCCAAGGGCTACGTCACCGAGGCGCAGGGCCACGTCACGATCGTGGTCGACCGCGCGAAGCGCACCCTGGTTGGCGCCTTCATGGCCGGCCCGGGCGTGTCGGAGGCGATCCACGAGGCGGTGCTTGCGGTCAAGACCCGGACGCCGCTTTCTGTGCTGGCCGACACGATCCACGCCTTCCCGACCGTCGCCCGCGTCCTGGGCGGCCTCTTCATCGAGGCCGACCGGGCATGACCGATCCCTTCCTGCAGGAGACAACAGCGCTCCTCGAGCGCACGCCCCGCGTCGTCCGCGAGCTTCTCGAAGGCCTGCCCACATCGTGGCTTGGCACGCCGGACAAGGCGGACGGCTGGACGCCGCGGGACGTGGTCGGGCACCTCATCTCCACCGAGCTCGAAGCTTGGGTCCCCCGCGTCAAGATCATCCTCGAGCACGGTCCCGACCAGCCCTTCACGTCGTTCGATCGATTCGCTCACGTCGAGCGTGATCGTGACGCCACGCTCCCCGAGCTGATCGATCGCTTTGCCGAGCTGCGGGCGGAGAGCCTGCGCCGCCTGGGCGCCCTCGTCGCCGACGGAGACATGGACCGCGTCGGGCGACATCCGGCCCTGGGCGAGGTGACGCTGCGCCAGCTGCTGGCGACATGGGCCGTGCACGACCTCGACCACCTGGCGCAGGCGTATGCCGCGCTGGCCGGCAGCCACGACGAAGCGGTTGGCCCGTGGAAGGCGTACCTGGGCATCCTCCTGCGGCGAGACGATCCCTCGGCTCAGCCCGGCTGAGCTGACGCGCAACGGGATAGGAGCATGAGCGAGACCCTGCTGCTCGCCGTCCTCTTCTTCGCGGCGGCGGTGCTCTACGCGTCGGTCGGTCATGCGGGCGCGTCGGCGTACCTGGCGGCAATGGCACTGGTCGGCACCCAGCCGTCGGTCATGCGGCCCACGGCGCTCACCCTCAATCTCTTCGTGGCCAGCATCGTCACCTATCGGTTTGCGCGGGCCGGCCATCTGAACCTGCGGCCTCTGGTTCCGTTGGTCCTGGGGTCGGCGCCATTCGCATTCCTGGGGGGCACCATCAACCTGGCCCCCGAGCTGTATCGGCCGTTGCTGGCGGTCGTCCTCACGGCCGGGGCGCTGCGGCTCGCCATCCAACCCGGGCAGGCCGACCCGACCGACCCGGGCGTTCCCTGGCTGCCGGCCCTGGGCGCCGGCGCAGGAATCGGTCTGCTGGCGGGCCTGAGCGGAACTGGCGGGGGCATATTCCTGACCCCGTTGCTGGTACTCGCCGGCTGGACGAGCACGCGACAGGCGGCGGCCCTCTCCGGCGCCTTCATCCTGGTCAACTCGCTCGCCGGACTGGCCGGCATAGCAGGCAGCGCCCAGGCCCTGCCGGCCCCGCTGCCGATCTGGGTCGCCGCGGTTGCGGTGGGCGGGCTCATTGGATCGCACCTGGGATCCCAGTGCTTCACGGTGCTCACCCTGCGCCGCCTGCTGGCGGTGGTCATGGTCATCGCCGCCGCAAAGTTTCTGTTCCTCGGCTGAGTCGCGGCGTAGGATGGCGCCGATGACCACCGTGCCGTCGCTCCACGGCAGCGAGCTGCTACGCCTCGTCGGCGCCGATACGGTGGTGCCCCTGGTCAACGGCGAGGAGCGGGCCTACATCAACCTCGACTACGCCGCCTCAGCACCGGCGCTGGCCTCGGTTGCAAGGGCGGTCGAAGCGCTCCTCGAGTGGTACTCGAGCGTCCACCGCGGCGCCGGCTTCAAGTCGCGAGCCGCGACCGCCGCATACGAGGGCGCGCGCGAAGCGGTGCGCTCCTTCTTCAACGCCTCACCCGACGACGCGGTCGTCTTCACCCGTAACACGACCGATTCGATCAACCTGCTGGCCGGAACGCTTCCGGAGGGGACGCACGTGGTCGCCTTTGCGGGTGAGCATCACGCCAATCTCCTCCCCTGGAAGCGCTGCGGCGTCCGCTTCCTGGCTGTGCCCGAGAGCCCGGAGGAGGCGATCGAGCAGGTGCGGGTGGCGCTGCGCGGGCTGCCGGCCTGCGACGACCCTCACCTGGTCGCCGTCACCGGCGCGAGCAATGTGACCGGCGAAATCTGGCCGATCCGCGAGCTGGCGCAGGTAGCCCACGAGAACGGCGCCCGGATCCTGGTTGACGCAGCGCAGCTGGCGCCGCACGTCCCGGTCGACATGACCTCCGACGAGATCGACTACCTCGCCATGAGCGGGCACAAGCTCTACGCGCCGTATGGTGCGGGAGTGCTGATCGGCCACCCGGACTGGCTGCGGGCCGGCGACCCGTTCCTGCGGGGCGGAGGTGCCGTCAAGCTCGTGACCGTCGACGAAGTGCTGTGGGCCGACCTGCCGGATCGCCAGGAGGCGGGCTCGCCGAACGTCATCGGCGCAGTCGCCCTGGGCGTGGCCTGCGACACGCTGGCGAGCGCGGGGATGGACCGGGTGGCTGCCGAGGAGGGTGAGCTGCTCGCGTTCGCGCGCGAGCGGCTGGCCGCCGTGCCGGCCTTCGAGCACTACCGCATCTGGCCCGCCGCCCACCCCCGCGTGGGGCTGCTGACCTTCAACCTGGCCGGGGTCGGCTACGACCTCCTGGCAGCGGTCCTGTCGGCCGAGTACGGCATCGGCATCCGACATGGGTGCTTCTGCGCCCATCCGCTGATGATGCGGTTGCTACAGGTCGACGAGCCCGAGGCGATTCGGCTGATGGACGCAACGCGCGATGGCCAGCATCCGCGCCTGCCCGGCGCCGCTCGGATCAGCTTCGGACTCGGAACTACCCGCGCCGACGTGGACGCGGTCGCCGCGGCGCTGCAGCAGATCTCGAAGGACGGCCCCCGATGGACCTACCGTCTCTCCGAGGCGACCGACGAGTATGAGCCCGATCCGGATCCCCGCCCGCTCCCGGCCCTCCCCATGCGGCTGGGCGAACAACACCACACCTCGGGCGAGTCCGCCTAGAGGACGTCGCTGCGTGGCTCTCCCGGGAGGACGCGTGGCTCGTGATCCCGCTCCCACGAGGTCTCGCGCTGGCGGAGCGCCACGACCAGGGAGATCACCGCGAAGACGCCCGCCTCCAGCAGCACGATCGTGGCGCCTGAAGAGACGTCGAGCCAGTAGCTGAAGTACATGCCCAGCAGGCCGGCGCCGGCGCCCAGCAGCGTCGAGTAGCCGATCAGGCGCCCGAACGAGTCGGTGAGCAGCCGCGCGGTGCTGGCCGGAATCACCAGCGTGGCGGCGATCAGGGTCACCCCCACCACGTTGATCGAGGCAACGATCGTGGCAGCCATCGCCAGTGCGAATAGGCTGTCGATCAGGCCGATGCGCACCCCGTAGATGGGGGCAACCTCCGGGTCGAAGGTCAGGAAGAGGAGCTGCTTGTAGAAGAGGCCGATGAAGAGGGCCACCAGGCCGGTCACCGTCGCCACCACCAGGAGGTCGGTCGGTGTGACGCCCAGGACGTTGCCGAAGAGGGCGGCCTCGAAGTTCCGTGTGAAGCTTCGCGTCTTGCTGATCAGCGCGACGCCGATCGCGAAGCTGGCTGTGGTGACGATCCCGATCGCCGCGTCCGCTCCGATCTTCCGGCGTCGCGCGGTCGCGTTGATGAGCAGCGCCGAGAGGAAGCCCCACAGGCCGGCCCCGACGTAGAAGTTGATGCTGGTCACGTAGGCGACCACGGCCCCGCCGAAGACAGCGTGCGAGAGCCCATGGCCGATGTAGCTCATCCTTCGCAGGATGACGTAGACACCGATCATGCCGCACAGGGCGCCCACCATCACCGCGGCAAGGAGGCCTTGCCGGAAGAACTCGAAGGCTAGCGGCTCAGCGACCAGGTTCATCCCGGCGGTCCGCGGTGGACGTGGTCATCGGCGGCATGCTCGTGGTGCGCATGATCGTAGCCCGGATGATGGTGCTGCAGGGCATCGCGCAGGCGGTGTGGGGCGGCATCAGCCACCAGGATGGCGCCGTCCTGGCGTACGACACGCAGGTCGGCACCGTAGGTCCGACCGAGGATGGCATCGGTGAAGATCTCGTCAGGAGAACCCTCCGCGATGATGCGCCGATTGACGCAGACGACCCACGGCAGGTGAGCTGCAACGGCGTTCAGCTCGTGGGTGGTGACGACGATCGTCATCCCCTCGCGGTTCAGATCGGCGAGGAGATGCAGGATGTCGTCGCGGGTACGAAGGTCCACCCCGCTGGTCGGCTCATCGAGGAGGAGCAGCAACGGATCGCCGATCATCGCGCGCGCCAGGAAGACGCGCTGCTGCTGGCCGCCGGAGAGATCGCGGATGTTGCGGTCGGCCAGATCCCCGATTCCCAGCCGGTCCAACAGCCGATCGACCGCCAGCCGATCGTCGGCGGTTGCGCGCGGCCACCATGGCCTCACTCCCCAACGGCCCATCAGCACCACCTCGGAAACCGTCGCCGGGAAGTGCCAGTCAACCGTCTCGAGCTGCGGAACCCATCCGACTCGCGGCGTGGTCCCGGGCTGCACGGGCCGGCCCGCAACGGTGACGCGGCCGCGCACGCGGGGGACCACACCCACCATTGCGCGCAGCAGTGTGGTCTTGCCGACCCCGCTCGGACCCACCACCCCGACGAATGCTCCGCGCTCTATGCGCAGGTCGATCTGCTCAAGCACCGGCGCGGCCCCGTAGCCACACGTCACGTCCTCGAAGCTGACCAGGGGCTCTCGGTCAGCGCTGGTCACGGCCGATACGTGTCCGTGACCTCTTGTGCATCGAAGGCGTCGGTCTTCCCGCCCAGCGCCCCGAACATGACGACCATGTCCTTCTGCATCATCCCCAGGTACGTGTGATCGGGCGAATTCTGCGCCCCGGGCGGCTCATCGTCACGCAGCGCGTCGACGAACCTCGCCCCTGACTCGCGCGCAATCTGCTCGAGGACCGGGCTGGGAAAGACCTCGGAGCCGAAGATCGCCGCCACCTTTTCAGCGCGGATTTGCTCGATCAGCCGCGCGACCTCCTGCGGGCTCGGATCGGAGAAGTCCGACGCCTGCACCGCGCCGATCACGGTAAAGCCGTACTCGCGCGCCCAGTAGGCCCACGAGTCGTGATAGGTGAGGAGCCTGCGGTTTTCCTTCGGCACCGTTGGCGTCATCTCCCGGATGGCTGCGTCCAGCGCGTCGAGCCGCTTCTGGTACGCGGTGAAGTTGGCCGCGTAGTAGTCGGCGTTGGGGGGATCGGCCTGGCTGAACCAGTCGCGCATCAGCTCCGCATAGCGCAGGGCGTAGCGGGGATTCATCCACAGGTGCGGGTTCGGGTCGCCCTTCGATTCGGGGAAGCTGAAGTCGAAGAGCCACTGGTCCCTGCCGATCGTATTGTCTCCGAGCAGGAGGACCCGAGCCTCGGCGCGCTTCGAGGCATCGGCCAGGTCGAGCGTCGGCTGTTCAAGGTGCAGCCCGTTCACTACGATCAGATCGGCCTTGGCGAGCGTCTGCGCATCGGAGGGGGTCGGCTCGAAGGTGTGCGAGTTGGTCGCGTCGGGGATGATTCCGTGGAGCCGGATGCGCGTCCCGCCGATGTTGCGCGCGATCGAGCTGATCGGCGCAACAGTCGTTGCCACATCGAGCATATCCGGGCCGCCGGCGAGCTCATCGTGCCAGCCGAGCGAGGCGCCAGGGCCACCGGTGCCGGAGGTGCCCGGTCCGCCGATGCAGCCCGAAAGTATCGCGACCATCAGCAGCGCCGCGCCGATCGGCTCACGAGACATCGACCACCTCCGTGCTGCACCTCCGGCGATCGGTCGCAGGGACACGCCAAGAGCCTATCGGAATGCGGCTCGGCGCATCCCGATATCCTTTGGTGCATGACGCTCGACCCGCTCAATATCCGCAACCCTGGACGGGTGGCAAGGATGATCGGCCGGCACTGGAAGGAGCTCGACACTCCGGTCCTCCTTGTCGATCTCGATCGGCTGGAACGAAACATCGAGCGCATGGCGGCTCTTGCACGCACGCACGGGGTGGCCCTGCGGCCACACGTCAAGACGCACAAGTCGGTCGCCATTGCGCAGAGGCAGATGGCGGCCGGGGCCGTCGGGTTGACCACCGCCAAGCTCGATGAGGCAGAGGTCTTTGCGAACGCGGGGTTCGATGACCTGTTCATCGCCTACGAGCTCGTGACGGCCGCGAAGCTCGAGCGCGCGACCGCGCTGGCAAGACGCGTGAAGCTTTCGTTCGGGGTCGATTCGCCGGAGGGCATTGATGCGGCGGCCGCGGCGGCCCGCCAGGCTGGCCCAACGCTCCGGGTGCGCATCGAGATCGACTCGGGTCTGCATCGATGCGGCGTTCCGCCCGAGGGCGCGGCCGCTCTGGCCCGGAGCATCGCCGCACGACCCGAGCTCGAGCTCGACGGCGTCTTCACCCATGCTGGCCATGCGTATGCGGCAGGATCGGCACACGAGCTGGACCGAATCGGTGCGGAGGAGGCGCAGTCCGTGATCCGCGCCGCGGAGATGATCGGCTCCGTCAGGGTCGTGAGCGTGGGGAATACCCCGACCGCGACGCGGAGCATCGTGCAACCCGGGGTCACCGAGGCGAGGCCGGGGAACTACGTCTTCTACGATGGAATGCAAGTGGCACTGGGGGCGGCCGGCTCGGATGATTGCGCGCTGACGGTGGCAGCCACCGTCATCAGCCGTCCCGAGCCGGGGCGTGCGGTGGTCGACGCGGGAGCGAAGACGCTCGGGCTCGACCGCGGTGCGCACGGCGGCAGCTCCCTGCCCCATTACGGCAGCCTGGTCGGGACCGGTGGAGCTGTGGATCGGCTCTCCGAAGAGCACGGAGTGCTCGAGCTGCCCACCTCTTCGGATCTGCGGGTCGGCGAGCCCGTGCGGATCCTGCCGAATCACGCTTGCGCGGTCGCCAACCTGGCGGATGGGTATACCGTCGTTCGCGCCGATCGCGTCGTCGACTGGTGGCCGATCGACGCCGCCGGCGCCGTGCACTGAAGGGAGCCTCGTGCGCCTGGGAAGGGTCATAACCGCGGTCGATGCCCATGCCGGCGGTGAGCCTGGACGTGTGATCACCGGCGGAGTGCTCGACGTGCCGGGCGCCACGATGTTCGAGAAACGGGTCCACCTCGAACGGCACGCGGACGGCCTGCGCCGGCTCATGCTGCGCGAGCCGCGCGGCTATCCGGCGCTCTGCTGCAACCTGGTCCTGCCGCCGACTGACCCGACCGCGGACGCCGGGTTCGTGATCATGGAGCAGGCCGAGTACCCGGCCATGTCGGGCAGCAACACGATCTGCACTGCCACCGTTTTGCTCGAGACCGGCATGCTGCCGATGCGGGAGCCGGTCACCGAGCTCGTGCTGGAGGCGCCGGCCGGCCTGATCCGGGTGCGCGCCGACTGCCGGGACGGGAAGGTGACCGCCGTCACCTTCGAAAACGTGCCCGCATTCGTCATCGGTCTCGACCTCCCGGTCGAGGTGCCGACTCTGGGGACAATAACGGTCGACGTCGCGTGGGGCGGGATGTTCTACGCGATCACCGACGCGTCAGCCGTCGGGTTGCGCCTCACACCGGACGAGGGCAGCGACATCGTGCGCCTGGGCGAGATGATCAAGGCGGCGGCACGCGAGCAGGTGCCGGCCGTACACCCCGAGAACGAGGCGATCTCCGGCATCTCGATCTTCGAGTTCTCCGCACCCCCGACGGCGCCCGGCGCAACGCTGAAGAACACCGTTGTCGTGTCGAGCGGCGAGCTGGACTGGGACCGACCAAGCTCCTGGACGGGAATCCTGGACCGATCGCCGTGCGGGACGGGGACGTGCGCCAAGATGGCGACCCTCCACGCCCGCGGCCAGCTCGGGATCGGAGAGGCGTTCGTCCACGAGGGGATCCTGGGCACCACCTGGACAGGGCGGCTGCTGCGGACGACGCAGGTCGGGCCCTACGCGGCGGTGGTCCCCACGATCACAGGCGCGGCGTGGATCTACGCGCTGACGCAATACGTCGTCGACAGCGAGGACCCGTTTCCCGAGGGCTTCACGGTCGGCGACATCTGGGGCGGCGCGGCGGGGTAGCTATTCCGCGGCGTCGGCGCGGTCGTCGGGAAAGATCACGCCGGGGTTGAGGATCCCGGCGGGGTCGAGTGCCCGCTTGATGGCGCGCATGGCCGCCACGTCCGCGACCCCTCGGTCGGCCCTCAGCCAGCGTGCCTTGGCGACGCCGATGCCGTGCTCGGCGGCGATGCTGCCGTCGAGCTCCATCGCGAGGCGCAGGACCGCCTCATCCACGGCCTCGTCCTCGGGAGGCAGCCCGAGCACGTTCACATGCATGTTCCCGTCACCGATGTGGCCGTACAGAATCGTTCGCGCGTGCTCGGTGGTATCGGCGACGACGGAGCGAACGCGGCGCTCGAACTCGCCCAGGCGAGCGATCGGCACCGCGACATCGAGCTTGTGCGGTATCCCCTCTGCGTTGATCGCCTCGGTATGCCGCTCACGCAGCTGCCAGAGCCGATGCCGCCCGTTCTCGTCGGTCGCGACCACCACGTCCGCGGCGTCGATCTCGGCCAGGACGGCAACCAGGGCATCGGTCGGATCGGTCGAGTCGGCGACCTCGACCAGGAGATAGGTGGGGTGCTCGGCGCGGAAGGGCCGCTCGAGGCCGGCGTGCCGCAGAACCAGCGAGAGGCCCTCCTCGTAGAAGAGCTCGGCCGCGTGCAGCGCCGGGAGATGCCGGAGTGAGGCCATGACAGAGGTGGCGGCATGGGTGTTATCGAGGCCAAGCAGCGCCACCGCTCGATGCGCCAGGAGCGGCACCAGGCGCAGGCGGGCGCGGGTGATGACGGCCAAAGTCCCCTCGCTGCCGGCCAGCAGCGAGGGAAGGTGGTAGCCCGTGTTGTCCTTGGGCAGGCCCGGCATCCGCGCGATGATGCTGCCGTCGGCGAGCACCGCCTCGGTGCCGACCAGCTGCGCGCGCATCGGCCCGTAGCGCAGCGCGTTGACGCCGCCCGCGTTCGTGGCGATCATGCCGCCAATCGTCGCCGAGTCGCGGGCGCCCAGGTCCACGCCGAACGCGTAGCCGGCGCGACGGGCCTGCGCTTGGAGGATGGCAAGCGTCACGCCGGCACCGACGGTGACCTCGCCCGCGGCGCCGTCGACCGGCTCCACTTCTGCGAGTCGGGTGAGGCTCACCACCACCTCCCCACGCCGCGGGACCCCGCCCCCGACCAGGCCGGTGTTGCCGCCCTGCGGGACCACCCGCGCGCCCGCATCACTGCAGGCCCGCAGAATCGCCACGACCTCCTCGGTTGTGCTAGGACGGACGACCGCGAGGGCGCGTCCCGCGAATCGCCGCGTCCAGTCGATCTCATAGGAAGCCAGCCGGTCGGGATCGGTCAGGACATGTTGGCTGCCGACCGCCGCGGTCAGCGCGTCGAGGAGCGTCACGTCAGCAGCCTAGCCGCCCATCAGGTCGCGGCAGGGCAGCCGATGTCAACGTTTGATGGCGTTCGCGCCTCTCCTGTTACCTTGGAGCGAACAGACCGGCGAGGATCATGAATCGCATCGACCGATTCGGGGTGATGTTCGGTCGGCTCAGCCTGCCGCACTGGCCGCTGCGTGCCCGCGCGCATGAGCTCGAAATGCTCGATCTTCCCGATCTGGACTCCACGGAGCTGCGGGCAAACCTGCGCGAGCTGGCGCTGCTGAACCGTCTGCCAGGCGGCGCCGGAGCCAGCATCCGCGCCATTCGGCACCTGGCTGGCGACGAGGGGATCAGCATCCTGGACGTGGGGACCGGAGGCGGCGACCTGCCGCTCGCCTTTGCCCGACACGGGCGCCACCACGGGCAATGGCGGGTGATCGCCAGCGATAGCCGGAGGGAGATCCTCGACCTGGCGGCCGCCTGGACGGAGGCCGATGCGGACGTCACCACCCTGCTGGCCGATGGGCGACGCCTGCCGATGGGCGACGGCGAGGTGGACGTCGCGCATGCGTCGCTCCTGCTTCACCACCTGGATCCAGCGGACGTGGTTCTCCTGCTCCGCGAGCTGCGGCGCGTCAGCCGTCGGGGCATCGTGATCAACGACCTCCAGCGAGGCATCTTCCATTTCGGCGTGACCGCCGTCATCACAGCGACTCTCGCCCGCAGCCGCTACACGCGCCACGACGGGATCCTCTCTGCGCGTCGCGCGTACACCCTCGCTGAGCTCGACGCCATGCTCGTCGAGGCAGGGCTTCGGAGAGCGTGGCGCTCGTCAACACTCCTCCCCCGCGTCGTCACCGCGGCGCTCCGGTGACCGAGCTGCGCTGCGATCTTCTGGTCCTCGGGGCGGGCCCCGCCGGCTCGGCCCTTGCCGCGGCCGCCGCGGCGCGCGGGCGGGACGTGATGCTGATCGAGGCGGCACACCATCCGCGGCCCAAGGTCTGCGCTGAGTACGCCAGCCCACGCATCGCCGAGGAGCTGGCTCGCCTGGGCGTGGACGGCTGGCGCGAAGCCGCCATCCCGCTGCGGGGGATGCGCGTCATCTTCGGCGACGCCTCGGCCGAGATCCGCTACGCGGATCGATCCTCGCCGAGAACGGCCTGGGGCCTCGACCGACGGCAGTTCGACGCTGTGCTCGCCAATCACGCCGTGGTGCGGGGAGCCCGGCTGCTGGAGGGCACGCGTCTGGTGGATCTGCTGCGGCGAGGCGATCGTGTCAGCGGAGCCCGCGTGGCGACGCGGGACAGTGAGCTCGAGATCGGCGCCGAGTGGGTCGTCGGCGCCGACGGTGCGCGCTCGCGAACGGCGCGCCTGCTTCGTGTCGAGCGGCCGGTCCGCTTTCCACGCCGGCTCGGTCTGGTCGCGCACTACGAGGGTATCCCGGGGCTCGACGACCACGGGGAGATGCACGTCGGGGATGGCTATTACGTCGGCCTGGCGCCGATGCCGGGCGGCGAGCTGAACGTGGGAATGGCGCTGCCAATGGGGGGCGGCAGTGCCGCGCGACGGTTCAGCGCGGCGATCGCTGGTCTGCCCGCGGTCGCGGCCCGACTGCGAACCAGCACGCGTATCACCGCCATCCGTGGTGCCGCTCCGATCGGCCATCGGGTCAGTGAGGTCGCCGGCCCGGGCTGGCTGCTGGTCGGCGACGCCGCGGGCTTCGTGGATCCGTTCACCGGCGAGGGGATCTACCGTGCTCTTCGTTCGGCGCGCGCCGCGGCCGACGCGTTGCTGAGCCCCGATCCCGCGGCGTCCTACCGTGCGGGGCGGAGAGCGGCCTTCTCAGCCAAGGACGTGCTCACCTGGGCGGTGCAATCACTGCTCATCGCTCCACCACTCTTCCGCCGCACGCTATCGCGCCTGCACGACCGTCCGACAGCTCGCCTGCGCATCGGATCGGCGCTCGGCGACTGCCTGCCGGCGACCGAGGTGCTCACACCTCGCGCGGTCTTCGAGCTCCTCCGACCATGAGGAGCGCGATGCACCTCCGAATGCGGGCGCCCGCGGAGCGCATCTTCGCACTGGCAGCCGACGTGGAGCACTGGCCCCAGCTGCTCCCTCATTACCGATACGTCCGCCGCCTGCCGGCAATCAACGGCGAGCGCAGATTCGCGATGGGTGCCCGCCGCGGCCTCATTCCGCTGCGCTGGGAGGCGATCCAGCGCCCCAGTCCGGCCCGGCGGACGATCGAGTTCAGCCACGTTGGTGGCGTGACGCGAGGGATGGAGGTCGCCTGGCGCCTCCAGCCGGTCGACGGCGCCGTCGATGTGAGCATCGAGCACGAGCTCGATACGCTCTGGCCGCTGATGGACCGAGTGGTGGCGAGCTTCGTGGAGGCGGTTGCCGGTCGCACCCTCCGACGGATCAAGGCGCTGGCTGAGGCGGAGCGATGAAGCCGCGCCGCGTCGTCGTCACCGGCATCGGGGCTTTCACACCTGTCGGCCACGGGGCCGACGGGCTGTGGGCCGGCGTGCTGGCCAACCGATCCGCGGTGCGCTGCATCGACCGCTTCGACCCAAGTCCGTTCCCTTCCCGGGTGGCGGCACAGATCGACGACTTCCGCCCGGCCGATCATCTCGACGTGCGGCGAGCACGGCGCCTGGACCGCTTCTCTGCCCTCACGGTCGCAGCCGCGCGCACCGCCGTCGGGCATGCGCGCCTGACGCCCATGAGCGATCGGACAGGCGTCTTCATCGGCTCCGCGCTGGGGGGCGTCGCATTCGGCGAAGAGCAGCACGCGGCGTATGTGGCTCGCGGGGTGCGAGGGGTCGCGCCGACGCTCGCCCTGGCCGTCTTCGGCGGCGCCGGAGCCAGCAATGTCGCGATCGACCTCGAGATCACGGGGCCCGCGGTCGGAAACGCCAACTCCTGCGCCTCCGGCGCGGTGGCGATCGGCGAGGCCTTTCACTCCATCCGCGGCGGCGTGATCGACGCCGCCCTGGCCGGGGGCGCTGAGGCTCCCCTCGCGCCGCTCACCTTCGGCGCCTTCGCCATGATCCGGGTCCTCTCGCAACGCAACGACGATCCCTCGACCGCCTCGCGCCCCTTCGATGTCGGCCGCGACGGCTTCGTGATGGGGGAGGGGGCGGCGATCCTGGTCCTCGAGGAGCGAGACTCGGCCATGCGCCGCGGCGCGCCGATCCTCGGGGAGATGCTCGGCTACGGCAACAGCAACGACGCGTACCACATGACCGCCCCTCGTCCGGACGGACGCGAGGCGGCGCGGGCAATCGGCGTGGCTCTCGCCGATGCGTCGCTCGAACCGGAGTCGGTCGGCTACGTGAACGCCCATGCCTCCAGCACACCCCTCAACGAGCTTGCCGAGGCGCGCGCCCTGCATCGGGCGCTGGGCTCGGGGGCGAGGAGCGTGCCGGTCTCCGGAACCAAGGGCCTGTACGGACACGCCCTGGGCGCCAGCGGCGCCATTGAGGCCGCGATCACCGTCCTCGCGCTGCACCACGGCATGCTGCCGGGAACATGCAACCTGGTCGATCCCGACCCCGCCTGCGATCTCAATGTTCTGCGCGACCCGCTCGAGAGGGAGGTGGCGGTCGGCCTATCGACCTCGTTCGGCTTCGGCGGTATGAACGCGGCGCTCCTCATCGGCAGGGCCTGAAGGCTGGCGGGCTGGCTCGCGCCGCTCCTCGTCACCGCCGCGAGCGTGGTCGCCCTCTGGCTGCTCGCGGTGCTGGTCATCTGGCTGCATCGACCCTCACGCGAGCTTGCGCTCCCCGCCTTGCGATTGCTGCCCGATATCCTGCGCCTGGTACGGCGACTGCTCGCCGACCCGGGAACCACACCGGGCCAGCGCGCGGCGTTGCTGGGGCTCATGGTCTGGATCGCGAGCCCAATCGATCTCGTGCCGGAGTTCCTGCCGGTGATCGGCCCGCTCGACGACCTGGTCGTCACCGCCCTCGTGCTGCGCTGGGTGGCGAGGCGAGTCGGTCGCGATCGGCTCCGCGAGCTCTGGCCAGGCCCATCGGAGAGCTTCGAGCTCGTCGAGCGGCTGCTCTAGCTTCCGGGTAACGCCTGGAAAGCGCGCTCCACGACCGGTTCCGCGAATGCCTCTGCGACGATCAGCGTATCGCCCGCCGCGAATGCATAGAAGGTGCCCAGCCGATACGCCGTCGTCGGCTGGTTGATGACCGTGACGTTCCGGCCGGCGATCAGCTTCGAGGTCACCTCCACGTCACCGCTCGGGTAGGCGACCGCCACCAGCCGGCCCAGGAGCCGCCCCGCGTCGATCCCCTCGACCCGAATTGCATACATCTGAACGAAGGCGGCGCCGTGGTCGCTGGCGTATGCGACGGCCACGGGTTTCGTCCCGATCCCGAGCTTGCTCGCCAGTCGCGCCAGCCAGTCCTGGCCAACCGGGAAGGTATGCAGCTCGGTGCTGCCGATCCTGACGGGCAGCATGGATTGCAACGCCTGCGGCGACGGGGTGGGACCGATCGTCGGGCTCGCAGCGATCGAGGCGTCAGCGGCGAGGGTCGACGGCCGCGCAGTCGCCGCTGGTGCGGCCGTCCCGCATGCGGTCGTGCAGAGCATCAACGCCGCGGCTGCGATGACCCTGACCATGCCGATCCCTACGCGGCCGGACACACCGCGTGAGCGCGGAACTGATCGGTCTCAGCGGTGATCGACTGCGCGGGCCGAGGGAAAGCTGCCCAGGACCGCGACCGCGTGGGCGTGACGCCGGAGCGTCGCAAGCGCCTCCGAAGCCGGCGCCCGATCGGTGTCGCCCTCGATCTGCAGCAGGAACCGGTACTCCCACTGGACACGCCGCGTTGGGCGCGACTCGATCCGGCTGAGGTTCACGCCGGCCTGCGCGAATGCCCCGAGCGCTTCGTACAGTGCTCCCGGGACGTGCCGGGTCTCGAAGCTGATGATCGACGCCCAGGGGGCGTCGGGCGGCGGCGCCAGCGGACCGTTTCCCGGTGGCAGGCTCCGTTCCGGCAGGGTGACCACCACGAACCGAGTCAAGTTCTGGTCCTCTCCGTCCAGGTCGGCAAGGATCTGAAGGCCGTAGCGCGCGGCTGCATGCACCGAGGCGATCACTGCGGTCCGACGATCCCCGCTACCCGCCAGCGAGCGTGCCGCGCTGGCGGTGTCGCCGCCGGGGACCGGCTGCCAGCCGTGCTCGGTCAGTAACGCGTCACATTGCGCGAGCGCCTGAGGGTGACTCGCCACGCGTTCGATCTCGCTGAGATGAACGCCCGGTAACGCCAGCAGCTGGTGGCGCACCGGGAGCAGCAGTTCGCCACGCACCCGCAGCCTTCCGGCGATCAGGACGTCGACGGCCTCGCCCACGGTGCCTGCCCTCGAGCTCTCGAGGGGAAGCAGCGCCGCCGAGGCGGTCCCGTCCTGGACGAGCCGGGCGGCAGCCCCGAACGTCGCGGCGGGCACCGGCAGCGCCTCGTCCGCGCCGAAGTAGCCGAGGATCGCCTCCTCGCCGTATGCGCCGGCCTCGCCCTGGAAAGCGATGCGCAGCGGCGACCCGGCGATCACGGGTTATAAGCGTCCATCATCCGCCGCCTGGCGTGCTGGCGCGCATCGTCGCCATCCGGCTCGGCCGAATCGGGCGACACGCCGTCGAGCGGCGCCACCGCCGCGACATCGATCTCACGATCCGCCACCAACCCGTTGATGGCATCGAGATAGGCGACGACGCTCGCCTCGAGCACGTTGTCGTGCACGGCGCGGCCCGGATATGCCGGCGCACCGGCGCGCGCGCCGGCGTCACGCACGCTCAGCGTGACGGTGGCGGCCGTCGCATGGCCGTGGCCGCTGGCGTGGACGTTGTAGGTGAGCAGCTCAACAGGGGCGGGCAGCACTCGCGCCAGCGCGTCGTCGACGGCCCGCATCAGGGCGTCGATCGCACCATTGCCATTGGCGTGGGCGTACCAGCGGCGATCACCGCCGACGAGCACAAGGCTCGCCCGGCTGGTGCGATCGCTGCCGGAGCTTGCCGACCAGCGCTCGAGCGAGAAGGCGGCGTCCGGCGTGAGGGCCGCGGCCCGCGAGGAGGAGGATGGGGTTGTCATTGGTCTTCGGTCCTTTTCACGACTGCGGTCATTCAGACGGGAGTGAGCCAGGCCCCGTAAACGGGGTCGCGGCCGCGGAC
>JALYTG010000127.1 GCA_030854405.1 Chloroflexota bacterium
TTACTGCGCACCGTCGAACTGGTAGTCGACAGTGCCTGCCGCGTCGGCGTGGCCGCCGGGCCCATCGGCCTCGGTTCCGGCCGCCTCAGCGCCGGACTCCGCCGGCTCCGCGGCGCCCGCGACGTCGGGAGTCGTCTGGTCGCCCTGCGTCAGGGTGTCCGTGTCGGCTGCAGCCGGCGCTGCAGCACTCGGCGCCGGGCTGGCCGCGGCCGCGATCCCCGCACCACCAATGGCGAGGACGGCGATCGCCGCTGCGATCGGTCGCCCAAATCGTTCGAACCTCATCATCGATTCCTCCAACTTTGGTCGGACTACCTGTCCGACACCGAGGCGAGGATGCTCCGCGGGTCGTGAGCGGATGGTTAACTGCTCAAACGCGCGAATTCACGTTCCGTTTATCTGTGCGGCCGTTCAGCGGTGGGTGACAATGCGCACCCTCCGGCGATGGGCGGATATCCGGCGCCGGTCGCGGGGCACCACGCTGATGCTGCCGTCCGGCTCCAGGACCGCCAGGGCGACTTCGTCGACCGATGCGATGCCATGCTCGCGGAGCGCAGTCTCAAGGTCCGTTGGATCCAGCCCCTCTCGATTCACCGCTTCCGTCAGCCATGCCCCGTCGCGCGCGATCGGCGTCGCCGGCGATTCGAGGACGGCGCGTAAGAACGGCAGGCGACGACGGCCCTCGGCCAGGGCGCCGTTCGTGAGGACGAGGATCACGATGATGAGCAACCCGCCGGCGAGCGATGTGTCACGCCCGGTGATCGCTGGCTGGACCGCGTTGGCCACCAGGAGCACCATGACCATGTCAAACAACGTGAACTGGCCGATCTCGCGCTTACCGAACAGGCGAAGCGCCAAGAGCAAAGCCAGGTAGATCGCGACCGACCGCAGGACCAGCTCCCACGGCGAAATGTCAAACATGGGCACCGGCATTCTCCTGATGGCGTGGGAACACTTCTTGGTCGGCGTGCCTGCTTCGTCGTCTCAGTATCGCGACCGCGGTCGACGTGACAGTCCCCGCCTACGACCTGATGCTAGACAGTACGAGGACCCCTGCCGCGAGGAACATCACCGCGGCGGCCCCCCAGCCCAGGACGTTGGTGAGCGAACTGTTCGTGCGCTTGCCCATGATCTTGCCGTTGTTCGCCACGAGCATGATCAGCACGAGCAGGGGCGGCGCGACGAAGCCGTTGATGACGGCGGTGAAAAAGAGGGCGTCGATTGGGTTGATGCCCAGGTAGTCAATGGCGACCCCCACCAGCGTCGCGGCCACGATGACGGCGTAGAACTGCTTCGCTCGCCCCGGGTTCCGGTCGAGCCCGTACCTCCAGCCAAACGCCTCGGACAGGGCGTAGGCGGCCGATCCCGATAGGATCGGGATCGCCAACACGCCGGATCCGATGAGACCGACGGCGAGCAGGATCGAGGACAGGTTGCCGGCGAGCGGGCGCAGGGCTTCGGCAGCGTCGGTTGCGGAGTTGATGTCGGTCTTGCCGGCTTGGTGGAGCGTCGCCGCGGTCGCCAGCATGATGAAGTACATCACGAGGATGCTGAAGAACATCCCGGTATTTACGTCGAGAGCCGCGTACCTGAGCTCGGTGTCGGTCGCTCCCTTGCGACGCCACAGCTGCGTCCGACCCATGCTCTCCTCTTCCTCGACCTCCTGGGTGGCCTGCCAGAAGAACAGGTATGGCGAGATGGTCGTGCCGAGGATCGCGACGAGCGTCAAGAGGAATGTCTGATCGAACCTCGTCGGAATGAACGTCGCGCTCAGAACCTCGCCCCAGTGCGGCCGGGCGAACAGCGCCGAGCCGATGTAGGCGAAGAGAGCCAGGGTCAACCACTTGAAGATTCTCGCGATGAGCCGATACGAGCCCCAGACCTGGAGGACGAGGATCCCGAGTGCGATCGGAAGGACGAGCGGGGCGATGGGCATGGAAGGAACCAGTAGATTGATCGCGGCAGCGACGGCGGCGAGGTCGGCCCCGACATTGATGGTGTTCGCCACAAATAGTGCGACCACGGCGGCGTAGAGGAGCCAGCGCGGATAGTGCTGTCGAAGGACGCCCGCAAGCCCCTTTCCGGTGACCATCCCGATCTTCGCGCAAACGAATTGGACCGCCGCCATGAGCGGAAACGTCAGCAAGGCTGTCCAGAGTGTCGCGAATCCGAGTGAAGCCCCTGCCGTTGCGTAGGTCCCAATGCCGCTCGGATCGTCATCGGCTGCGCCGCTGATAAACCCAGGCCCCAGGATCTTCAGGAAGCGTCGGATCGGGTTTCGCTCACCGGCGATCGCCACTTCCAGGCTGCCCGTGCCCTCGGGCGGCTCACGGCGCGGAATCTGGGATCCTTCGCCACCCTTTCGGTCATTCCCGTCGGAATGTGCCACGCGGTCCTCCTCGCCGGTGAGCGAGTCCGATCGTGCCCTCAGGGCGGCGGGTCACGTAGGCTTACGAGCCGTTGACGGCAACGGTAACGCATCGTCGTGGGCCCGGCTGCCGGACCATTGAATACGGCGAGGGCCAGAAGCGCGGCATCGGCCCAGGGCTGTCATCTATCGGTCGCTGGCCCGCTCCCGATCGCCGCACGACGCAGGATGTCGAGGACGAGGTCCTGGCCGTCGAGGATCTCCACTTGCTTCTTGCTCAGCTCGTGGAGGGCCACCAGCGTCGCGTGATCGGCCATTGCCCGCGCGTCGCTCGCCGCCTGAGCCCGGTTGGCGCTGACCTGTAGTGAGATCATGATCGACAGCTGCGGCAGGTTGAGGACCGTGAGGAGCAAAGGCCAGGGCGTCCTGTCGAACCCGACCACGTTGCCGGCGAAGAGCCAGATCACGATCCCGATCGTGATGCCGACGAACAGCCACATCGAGCCCACCAGGCGATTGACTAGATCGGCGATGCGATCCAGCGGACGTTCGCCGGTCACGTCGCGCGAGACGACGAGGCGCGGCACGTGCTCGTGGGGAGCCTGCTTTGCGCGCGCTACCTCGACCATCGGCGATTGAGCTCCGTTTCCGGACATGTCGACCTCCTCTTCGAACGGCATTAAGGCCAGCGCCATCCTGATAATGTGCTCATTGACAGTAGCATGTTCACGAGTAATACTCGCTACATTGGATTAGCAAGTTACGCGCGGGGCGGCCACTGACGTGGCCGTCTCGCCTCGAAGGGACGACGAGCCATGTCCATGGGGACCAGACCCACCAGTCGGCTGGCCAGCCTGGCGCTGACCGCTGCCATTGTCGAGCTGACCCTCACCACCGCCTACATTCACCTCACTCTCGGCGGCGTGCTCTTCACGCTGAATGCCGCCGGCTACTTTGCACTGGCGCTCGCCGTCACTGTCGGTGCCGCCCGCCCGCACCCGCTCGTCGATCGGTTCAGCTGGCTGCCCCGCATCGCGCTGGCGGGGTTCACGCTGGTCACCATTGGTGCCTACCTGGTCATCGGTCCGTACTTCAGCCTCGGCTGGATCGCCAAGGGGATCGAGGTCGCCATCCTCACCCTGTTAGCGGCCGATGTGGTCCGCGTCTACGAGTCGCCGATGGGCCTCATTCGGGCAGCCCTCGCCTCACTACCAGGCTCATCGAGGATGCGACCCGTCTCGGTGCGGAGGACGAACCCCCCGAGTAACGACGCGCGCGGCCTTGCGGCAAATCGCCGGCGCCCACCTACGAGGCACCGCCCTAGCGAGCCAGGTCTGCCCCGGTGAGGAAGTCGATGACGAGCCTGTTGAAGCGCGCCGGCTCCTCGAGCTGGATCATATGGGCGACGCCCGGGAACTCGACGAGCTGCGCATCGGGCATCTGGGCGGCGATATTTCGTCCATTCAGGACACCCGCCGGCTCGTCGGCGGTGCCGACCATCACCAGGGTGGGCGCCCCCACGTCGCCCAGCTGCCCGATCGCCGGCGGCTCGAGTGGCTGCGGCTCGCCCTCCTCCTTCTCGGCGCGGTACGTGTCGAGGATCCAGCCGTGCACCCGACGGCGCAGGTCTGGATCCGGACGCGTGGCCGGCTGTCCCCAGCCGTCGACCCACACCTGAGTCTCCAGCTCGGCCAGTGGCTCCCAGTCCTTCGAGTCGGTTAGACGCTCCATCTCATCCCATGGAGGCGGCACGACCCCATCGGGCAGCTGGGCCTCGTAGCCGCTCGCGCCGCCGGCGACGAGCACCAGTGCATCGACCAGCTCCGGCCGCTCGATCGCAAGATCGAGCGCGATCGACCCACCGCGCGACTGGCCGATCAGGTAGCAGGAGGCGGCCCCCAGGTGCTGAAGCACGGCGGCGGCATCGGCCCGGTTCGAGAAGGGAACGTGGTCGGTCTCAGTGAGCCCGAACCCGCGCGTGTCGTAGCGGATGACGCGGTAGCGCTCGGCGAACTCACGTACCTGGTCGTCCCACATGCGCAGGCTGCCCAGCCCGCCATGGATCAGCAGCAGTGGGTGTCCCTTGCCCTCGACTTCGTAGTAGAGGCGCCCACCCGGCACCTCGACGTATCCCGAATCGGGCATCCGGTCCTCCTCCAGGGCTGTTTCCGGCTGCCACCGGAAGGCTACGATTCTGACCGATGCTGAGCCCGAAGTTTCCCCTGATGACCGAGCGCCTCTTGCTCCGCCCGTCTACCTGGCTGCCGAGCTCAAGGAGAGCGGGATCCTGATTGGCGATTTCACCCTCCAGTGGCGGAGCCGTGAGCATCAGCTGGGAGAGATCGGCTTCGAGCTGCATCCCGACCATCACGGGAAGGGGTACGCGACCGAGGCCAGCGCCGTGCTGCTGCGCCTCGGATTCGAAGAGCTGGGGCTGCATCGGATCATCGGCCGATGTGACCCCAGAAATATCGCGTCGGCCCGATTGATGGAGCGGCTCGGGATGCGGCGCGAGGCGCATCTGCGCGAGAACGAGTTCATCGAGGGCGAATGGACCGACGAGCTCGTCTACGCAATGCTCGCCGGCGAGTGGACCACGCGGTCTATCATCAGCTGATGGGACAGGAAAACGTCGAGGGGAACGGGACGCGGGAGCGACCGTGGCAGCTCAAGACGCCCAGCGGGTCGTCCGAATATCAGATGTACCGCGACGAGGCGGCGGATCCACCTGCCCTCGTCTGCACCGTCGGCAAGACCGAGCTCCGCTACCAGTTGCGCTGTCTGACCGATCTGCACGCGAAGCTCCTCGCCCACGGCGACTGGATGCCGCTCGGCAGCGCGGATGAGCAGAAGCCGGCGGCCGAGGGAACGGTCGAAGCCTGGGGGCGGTCGCCGGACAACCCGGTGGGCGGCTGGTACGGGCTCAAGAAGGGCCTTCGCGGCCGATTCGGCATGTATGTGCCGCCTCTCATGGAGGCGCTCGGGCTGGCCGAGGTCGAGCACAACGCGAAGAACAACCGGATGCGGGCGATCTAGCCACTACAGGTCGCGACGGCCGAAGCTCCAGACGGCGAGCGCCAGTCCGCCGGCGACCCACATGACGCACCAGGCGAGGTAGAGGAGCGGCGGGGGAGCCGGCGCGAAGAAGGGGAAGGCGGCGAACTGCGGTCCCGCCGCCGCGCCGCCGATGAGCACCATGGGCGGCTCGAGGCTGAACAGCGTTCCTCGCCACAGCCCGTCGCTGGGCAGGAGGATCTGGCCGATCACCCCGGCCCGGCCGATGACCGGATCGCCGAAGGCGGTCCCGATTCCGCCGATGACGCCGGCCAGCCAGGCCAGGCCGAAGAGGAGCATGGAGACGACCCCGGCCACGACCGATGAGGTGCGGGTGCTGAGCAGCAGGGCCAGTGTCAGCAGGACGATCGCCTGGGCCGCGAGATACAGCAACGCCTCGATCGGGTGCGGCGGCACGTAGCCGGTGGCAAGGAATGCCGCCGTGAACTCCAGCCCGCTGGCGAGGATGGCATAACCGACCACCACGATCACCAGCCCCAGCCATTTGCCGAGGATTAGCGAGCTCCGGCGGATCGGGCGCGCCATCACCGCCAGCGCCTCGCCACTCTCCAGCTCACCGGCGATCGAGGGCGCGGCCGCAAAGACAGCCGCCAGGGCCAGCACGAAGCTGAACATGAACATCACCAGGATCAGCACCTGCGAAGCGATGATCTGCACCTGGTCCGTCGTGAGCGGACCGTTGCGGCCGGGCGGCAGGCGGGTGAGCTGCTGATACCCCCACGCGGTGAGCAGCACGGCGAGCAGCGAGAGGCCGAAGAGCGCCTGGAGCAGGCGACGGCGCAGCGCCTCGTGCAGCGTGAGCCAGGCGAAGGTGCGCACCATCTCAGGGGCTCCCGACAATGGCACGGAAGCGCTCCTCGAGGCTTGGCTGCAGCACCTCGACGCCGTAGACCCGGCCGCCGGCTCCGATGACCGCCTCGACCAGCTCGGGGATGCGCTCCTCCCCGACGCCGTGGACCATCAGCCACGGCCCGTCAGGGGTCACCTGGCCGAAGCCGCCCAGCGCATCCGCGCCGATCCCGGTCGCCCGGACCCGGACGCCGGCAGGGCTCAGCAGGTCGCCCAGGGAGCCGACCGCCAGCAGCCGGCCGTGGTCGAGAATCGCGACGCGGTCGCAGACCTGCTCCACCTCGCTCAACTGGTGCGAGTTGAGCAGGACGCTGGTGCCCTGCTCGCGCAGCCCTCGGACGATGCCGCGCAGCTCGTGCCGCCCGAGCGGATCGAGCGCGGTGGTCGGCTCGTCGAGAATCACCAGCCGCGGGTTGCCGAGCAGCGCGACGGCGAGACCCAGCCGCTGCTGCATCCCCTTCGAGTAGGTCGCCACGCGATCGTCGGCGCGGTCTGCCAGGTCGGCGGTCGCCAGCGCGGTGGCGATGTGGTCGCCCCAGGTGTCCACCTCCATTCCCGCCAGGCGGGCGTGGAGACGGAGCACCTCGCGGCCGGCTAGCCAGCGTGGATAGCGGAACAGCTCCGGCAGGTAGCCGACGTGGCGACGGGCC
>JALYTG010000128.1 GCA_030854405.1 Chloroflexota bacterium
GAACGATCCTGCTCTGGGGCAGCGAACACTGGCTGAGCCAGATCCAGCAACATGACCCCAGCTGGGAAGAGCGGTTCCTCCTCTCTGCGCCGGTCCGCGCCGCCAACGCGCACTGACGCGACGGCGCATCTAATCGCCGCGACCGAGAATGGCCCTAACTGTTGTCCATCGGTCACAAATCTGTTACGGTAGCCGCATAGTTCGTACGCAGTCGGGGAGCGCGAGCGACGCATGGCGACCGGTAGCGGGACCAAGCACGACCCATGGGTTCTGAAGACAGCGCCTCGCACGTCGGAGTACGTGATGTACCGCGACGATATGTCGGATCCACCGACGATCGTCTGCCAGGTCGGCGGCACCAGGCTCCTTTACGACGCGCGCGCGATCGACGACCTCCATACGTGGCTTAAGGCGCAGGGCGACTCGGTGCCACTCGGCGGCGCCGACGAACAGAAGCCGGCAGCCGAGGGGACGGTCGAGGCGTGGGGCCGCTCGGAAGCGAACCCGGTCGGCGGCTGGTACGGCCTGAAGAAGGGCCTCCGTGGCCGGTTTGGTGTCTACATGCCGCCGCTCCTCGAGGCGGTTGGACTGGCCCAGGTCACGCACGACGCCAAGAACAACAAGATGCGGGCGATCGGATGAAGTCGTTCGAGGCCGGCTCTGTCATTGACGCGACCCCGGACAGGATCTGGGCGATCCTCGTCGATGGAGCGCACTATCCCGATTGGGACTCTGGCGTGCTGAAAGTCGACGGCCGGGTCGCGCCCGGAGAGACAATCAGGGTCGTGTCCAGTGCAAATCCGGGTCGGACCTTTCCGGTCAAAGTCACCGAGTTCAGCCCGAACAGATCGATGACCTGGAGCGGCGGCATGCCGCTCGGGCTCTTCAAGGGCGTCCGCACGTTCAGCCTGACGCCTGCCGGCGACGGGACCACACGATTCCAGCTACGCGAGGAATACAGCGGACCGCTATTGTCGCTCATGTGGCGCTCGATGCCCGATCTCGGACCGTCGTTCGCCCAGTTCGCCAACGGGCTGAAGCGAAGCGCCGAACAGCCGTCCTGATCCGGTGCCCCACCCGCCAGCCGCAGGCGACCCGTTCGATGCTCTTGGCGACCCGAATCGCCGCGCCATTGTCGAGTTGCTCGGCGCCGGCGAGCGCTCCGTCCAGGAGATCGCGGACGTGCTTCCGATCAGCCGGCCGGCCGTCTCACGGCATCTCCGCCTGCTGAAGCGCGCGGGTCTCGTCGTCGAAATGCCACGCGGGACCCGGCACATCTATCAGCTCCACGACCAGGGGGTCGAGGCCGTGCAGGGTTATCTGGAACGTGTCTGGGGTGAGGCGGCCGAGCGTTTCCGGCTGGTCGCCACGAACACCACCGCGGAGCGTCGCGACGGGTGATCGAGCCGATCCACCTGACCTTTGAGGTCGACTGCCCAGTCGACCACGCGTTTGCTGTCTGGACCGCCAGGATCGCCCAGTGGTGGCCCAAGGACCACACCGTCTCCGCAGAGGATGATCTGACCGTCGTGCTGGAAGGTCGGCGCGGCGGAAGGATCTTCGAGCGCCGCAGGAGTGGCATGGAGCACGACTGGGGTGAGGTCACCATCTGGGAGCCGCCGACACGTCTGGGCTACACGTGGCACCTCAACCGCGATCGCAGCGACGCGACGGAAGTTGAGGTCCGCTTCGTCCCCCGTGACGCCGCAACGACCATCGTGGAGATCGAGCACCGCGGATGGGAGCGGCTCGGAGCCGACGGCGTGAACTGGCGCGACCGGAACCACGGCGGCTGGGCGACGTTGTTACCGCACTACATCGCCGCTGCCGATGTACGTTCCGGCCGCTGAGCCGCCCGATGGCCGCGCCGAAAAAGACGACCGCGATGGACGATCGGCCGGACGTAGAACGACGGCGGACCGCCGGGGGACCGCCGTCGTGGCTGGAGAGGGCGCCGCCGGGGGCGCCCGGATATCAGTGGCTGCCGGCCTGTGCGCCCGTGAGGGTCGTGATCCGGGCTGCAAAGCCGCCGGCCGCCTCGCGCAGCCAGATGAGCGGCCGCCGGGCGGGCACGCTGTTGCCGCGAGAAGCGAGGCGCGCTTCCTTCACCAGGCGGGCGTGGTCCGCCTCGGCGATGAGCTCGCGCTGGTGGAACTTGACTAGCTCGTGCGTCACGTAGGCGGTCATCTCGTCCTCCTTGGCGGCTCCGTACATGGTGCCGACTTGCCGGCATCTTGCATCCGGACGCGCCGCCGGCGCGATGCCGCAGCCGACCAGCGGAAGGTCAACACGGCCACTCATGTGCTGTCGCGAAGACCCGACCCGGGATGTCACCCACGCGACGCCGGCGAGTCAGCCGTCTGTCCTGCAGCGGCCGCCGCGGGTGCAGTCGGCAGCCGCTGGTCGACGAACGGATGGAACTTCGCCGGGCGCCCGTGCGGCAGTACCGATGGCAGTTCCCGCTAGAGCCAGGATCCCTTCCCTGCTGCGGCGCTTGCTCTCGAGGGCGGCCGGAAGCGGAGCAGTTCGCTGATGCCGGCGTAGCCGAGCGCGCGAGCTGGTCGTGCATGGCCGGCGGACCGCCCCAGCGCCGCGACCTCCTCCTCGCGGATCGCCGCCGCAACGGTGCCGGCCAGTCCGCCGCCACCGCCCGCGAACTCATCGAGCCGGCTGAGTGACGGTCCGAGCCCGTCCCATTCCATTTCCTGACCAGCGCGCCGCCGACGATCAGCCGGTGTGCTGGAGCCCGGCGGCAATCCCGCCCACGCTGAGCCCGAGCAGCTCCTCGGTCGCGCGCCGCTCGGTCGCTCCGAGCGGCCCCGAACGCAGCCGCTCGAGCGCATGGACTTGGAGCTCGTTCAGGACATCCACGTACGGCGTACGAAGCTCGATGCTGCGCCGTAGGCGACGGCTGCGCTCGAGGAGCCGTTCGTTCCCGGTGACCGCCGCCAGCTCTGCCACTGTGCGCCGCCGTTCTGCCTCGATCGTCGCGGCAATCTGTCGCATCGACGCATCGTCACCCGCCAACGCCGCGTAGCGTGCCGCGACGAGCGGATCCGAGATCGCCAGGCCGGGCTCGACGTTGTCGATCATCGAGCGGAAGAAATCCCACCCGCGATACGCCTCGGCCAGTCGCGTACGCCCGTCCGGGTGCCCCAGCGCGTAGCCGGCCAGCGCCGCCCCGACCCCGTACCAGGCGGGCAGGTTCGTGCGGCTCTGCGACCAGGCGAAGACCCACGGGATCGCGCGCAGCCCTTCCAGTGCCGCGTCCACCTGGCTGGTCGGACGCCGCGCCGGTCGGGAGCCGAGCTCCATCCGCCCGATCTCGTCGATCGGCGTGGCGTGATAGAAGAAGCGGGCGAAGTCGGCGTCCTCCCACACGAGCCGCCGATACGCCGTCTCCGCCAGGACGGCGAGCTCGTCCATGAGCGGCCGCCACCGGTCGGCCTGCTCGGCGATGGCCGAGGCATAGTGGGGGCGGCTGGCCAGGAGGATCGCGTTCGTCATCTGCTCGACGTGGCGCTGCGCGATGGCAGGGCTCGGGTAGCGCTCGGCGATCACCTCACCCTGCTCGGTCAGCGCCAGGCGCCCATCGACCGAGCCTGCCGCCTGGGCCAGGATGGCGCGGTTGGCCGGCCCACCGCCGCGACCAATCGTCCCGCCCCGGCCATGGAATAGCGTGAGCTCCACACCCGCTTGCCGCGCGGTCGCGACGAGCTCCTCCTGCGCGCGATACAGGCTCCAGGCGGCCGCGATATACCCGACCTCCTTGTTCGAGTCGGAGTAGCCGAGCATGACGTCCTGCCGCATCCCGCGCCGCTCGAGATGGAGCCGATACGCGGGATCAGACAGGAGGTCGGTGAGGAAGGGGCCCGCCTGCGACAGCGCATCGCGGCTCTCGAGGAGGGGAACGACATCGATCTCGAGCGGGGGCGCGCCCTTCGGCGACGCCCGCGCCGCCAGCTCAAGGACAGCCGTGACGTCGGCCGGGGATCGCGTGAAGCTGATGACGTAGCGCGGCACGGCCGTTGGCCCGAAGGTTGCCTGCAGGTCGCGGATCGCCCGTAGCGTTGCGATCACCTCGTCGGCGGTGGGGCCGTCGTCGGGCGGCTCGGCGGTCGGCCCACCCCGGCGCAGCCGATTGAGCGCAGCGGCGTGGACCTGCGCGTGCTGCCGGACCTCGAGCTGGGCGAGATGGAAGCCGAACGTCTCGACCTGCCAGATCAGGTCCTGGAGCTCGCCCCAGGCGACGCGATGGGCCCCATGCGCACGAAGGGCAAGCTGCATGGTCCGCAGATCCTCGAGGAGCTCCTCTGGGTGGCCGTATCCGCCACGGCGCGGCCCGCGGCGGCCGGTGAGGCGGTTCCGCGTCCGCCTCAGCCGCTCGGCGATTACGCCGAACGCCTGCCGGTACGGCTGCCCGGCGAGACGGCGCACGAGGTCCCGCCGCAACTCCGGGAAGGGCTGCGTGACCCGCGCCATCCAGCGCCCGACCTCGGGCGGCACCCGGACACGATCGTCCGAGATGGCGACCGTCTGGAGCAGGCGATCGGCGACGCTACCGTATCCGTGGAGGATGTGATCGGCCTGGATCCGGAGCGTCGCGCGCGTCACCTCGGCGGTGACGCCGGGATGGCCGTCGCGGTCGCCGCCGATCCAGGATCCCCAGCGCAGGAACGGGCGAGCCGCCGGAGCGCGACTGCCGGACCGGTCTTCGCCGCGTCCGCGGTCGAGGAGGGCGGTGTCGAGGGCGCGGTAGACGCCGGGAGTGACCGAGAATAAGGTCTGGTCGAAGAAGACCATCCCGGCGCGAACCTCGTCGAGGGGAGTGGGCCGTTGGCGACGGGTCTGCCTCGTCTGCCACAGGATGCTCACCTCCTCGCGAAGGCGTCGGCGCAGCTCGCGGTCCTCGCCGCGCGTCAGGCGCGGATCGTCGAACCGATCCAGGAGCCGATAGAGTCGGCGCTGCGCCACGAGCACGGTGCCGCGCCGGGCTTCAGTCGGATGCGCCGTCAGCACAGGGCGAAGGAGGAGGCGATCGAGCAGCAAGCGGAGCTCGGTGACACCCATCCCCGAGCGCTTGAGGCGGACAATTGCGTCGGCGATGCTCTCGTGGAGGCCTCCACGCGCGCTCGCCCGCTCGCGTCGACGCAGGACTCGAACGCGATGCTTCTCCTCGGCAAGGTTGATGAGCAAAAAGTAGGCGCTGAAGGCGCGCGCCACCGCGAGGAGCTCGGGGAGAGAGCGTGCCTCGATGGTGCGGCGCGCCTCCTCGAACGGCTCCTGGGTGCCCGCCGCCCGGCGCCGGATGGCCGCGCGGCGTAGCTGCTCGACGAGCTCGAAGGCCTCGGGACCTTCCTGCTCGACGATCACCTGACCCAGGAGAGCACCCAGAAGCTTGACCTCGCGGGCCAGAGGGTCGCGAGCACCGGCGCTGCCGATCCCCCTTGGCTCGGCGCGCCGCGCGATCTCCTCCGCGGACGCTCGCGACAATCGGCCCTCCGGCTTACCCGAGGGCGGCGGCGATCCCTCCGGGAGCGTAATGCGGCTGCTCTGCGCAGGCCACGATACAGCCGCGCGCGTCCCTGCCCACCTGGCCCGAGAAGTGCCACCAGCTGCCGTCGGCGTGGCGCTCGAGGCGACAACCGCAGGCGACACAGGTGACCGGCGCGAGACGACCATCGCGGACGGAGAATGCCGTGAGGCCGCGTTCAACGGCAATCGGTTCCGAAAGCTCCATAGCGCGAGCCTATCTGTCCCCGGCGCCGTGGTCAGCACCGCCATGGTGACGGTTGTATTGCGAACGGGTTGCGATCGTTGCCGCCCGTTGACCACTCCGGCCTAAGCGCTCACCGCCACCTGTCCCTTCTCTTGGATCAGCGCCTCGCGAAGGATCGAGCTGAGCTGGTTCCACTCGACGAGGAATGCGTCGTGCCCCTTGTCCGACGTGATCTCGCGGTAGGTGACATCGGCGCCGGCTGAGCGGGCCGCGTCTACGAGGGCTCGGACCTGGCGCGGTCCATAGAGGATGTCGCCTTCGATCCCGACGCCCGCGACGGTCACCCCTGCTTCCGCCAGCCTGCGAAAGGCGGCGTCCACGCCACCGCGGTCCCGGCCGATGTCGTGGGCGTTCATGGCGCCAGCCAGCGCCGCGTACGACTCGGCATGGAACCGATGCCGCAGCTTGACGCCCTGGTGCTCGAGGTAGGAGCCGATCCCGTCTCGCGTGTCGAGGTCGACCTCGGAGCGATAGGTCGTCATCGCCAGCTGACGTGCCAGCTCAAGGCCGCGGTCGCGGTCCAGCTCCAGCAGCTTGAGCTGAATATGGTTCCAGCCTGCCGCCAGGTTACCGATGGCCGCGGGCGCGGCGATCGGCATCACGGCGTCCACCGCTTCCGGCCGTTCCAACGCAACTTCGAGCGCCACCATCCCGCCCAGCGACCCACCGACGACGAGTTCGAGGCGCTCAACTTCAAGGGCATCCAGCGCCGCCCATTGGGCGCGGGCAATGTCGCGCGGCGTGATCGGTGGGAATCCGGCCACCTCGCGCGGCCCGGTCGTCCCGTAGCACGAGCCGAGCAGGTTGAGGCAAATCACCTGGCGCTCATCGGTGTCCAGGGCCTTGCCGAGGCCGATGAGCGGCTCCCACCAGTCGTCGATCGCGTCGGCCGATCCGGTGAGCGCGTGGACGACGAGCACCGCCGTCGACAAGCGGGGTCCGTCCCGCCGGTACGCGACGCGCAGGTCCGGGAGCGTCACGCCGGTCTCGGTCCGGAAAGGACCGAGGCGCACCGGTGGCTCGTGCGGACTCAAGGGGAGGAGCGTCACGCTGGCACCTCCTCCCGGACGGCGGCGTCGAGGGCCTGGTCGAGGTCGGTGATGATGTCGTCGAGCCCCTCGAGGCCGACCGAGAGC
>JALYTG010000129.1 GCA_030854405.1 Chloroflexota bacterium
GGCGGGCGTCCGCCACGCCGCGTACCGCTCGGCATCGTCCAGCGCCAGCTCCGCGTGGGTGCGCCCCTCCCACTCTCCCTGACCAACCTCGATCAGGCGCGGATCGTGATGCACCGGTGGCGGCTCGGCGGCCGCCCCGAGGGCGGCACCAATAACTTCGGCGGTCTGGAATGCGCGCGCCAGCGAGGACGCAACAATTCGGCGAGGTCGGTACCTCGTATCGGTGGCCAGCCGCGCGCCCAGAAGGCGCGCCTCGGCCCGGCCATCATCCGAGAGGGGAGGGTCGGCGTGGCCCTGGAATCGGCCTTCCCGGTTCCAGTCGGTGATGCCGTGGCGGACCAGGATCAGGCGCCGGCTCACCGCATTGCGGTGACCGGGTCGGTCCGAACGCCGAACTCCACGAGGGTCGCGCCCAGGACCGCCAGCGCGTCGCCGATCTCCTCGGACGCCACCTGGCCCATATGACCCATGCGCAGGATGCGGCCCGCCCACTTGCCCTGCCCCCCGGCGATCACCAGGCCACGCGCGTGCATCGACGAGTTGAAGGTGGACCAGTCGAGGCCGTCGGGCAACCAGGCCGCGGTGACGGTTGCCGATCGACGCTCCGGCGGCGCGACCAGACGCATCCCGAGCGCCTCCAGGCCCGCCTGCGCTTCCGAGGCGATCCGCGTATGCCGGGCCCAGGTCGCCTTTGGCCCCTCCTCGCTGAGGAGCCGCACGCCTATGCGCAGGCCGTAGAGGACGCTGACTGCAGGAGTCCAGGGGGTCTGCCCCTTCTCCGCCCATGCGGCCGCCTCGGCGAGATCCCAGTAGAAACGTGGCATGCGGCTCGTCTCCGCGGCGGCCCAGGCCCGTTCGCCCAAGGCGACGATGGCGATGCCCGGCGAACCCATCCACGCTTTCTGGCTGGCGCTGGTGACCAGGTCGATGCCCCATGCATCCATCTCGAAGGGGATCGCCCCCAGGGCGCTGATGCCGTCGACCAGGACGAGCGGCTCGCCCTGCGCGGTCCGGACCACCTCGACAAGCTCGCGCAAGGGGTTTGCGACTCCGGTCGAGGTTTCGTTGTGGGTGAGCAGCACGGCGTGGTACGGCCCCGTGTTGGCGAGATGAGCCGCCAGCTGCTGTGGGTCGGCCGCTTCTCCCCACTCGAACGAGAGTCGCTCGACGGATGCGCCGAACGCCTCGGCGATCTGCGCGTATCGCTCGCCGAAGGCCCCGATCGAGACGCTCAGGACTCGATCGCCCGGCGAGCAGGTGTTGACGACCGACGCTTCCAGGGCACCGGAGCCGGACCCGGTCAGCAGCAGGACCCGACCGTCGGTGGCGATCAAGCGCGCAATCCCACTGCTCACCTCGCGCAGCATCTCGGCGAACTCGCTGCCGCGGTGGTCGATCATGGCGCCCGCTTGCGCCTCCCGGACCGCCGCGGGAAGGGGAGTGGGACCCGGCACGCGAAGGTTCTGTTCCATGGCAGGCATCATAATCGGCCGATGGACCGGATCACCGAATGCCGCGACCCGCAGCGCTCGTCTGAACGAGCCGCTCTTCGCCGAAAAGCCTGCCGCCGACCCGCCGCTCGCCGCGAAGGCGGATCTCCCAGATTTATCGACAGTCCATGTTGCGGCGGATCCCCCGCCACGCTTACTTGCCGTATGCCGGACCCCCGTGCAACAGGCGGCGTGCCGCGCTCAGCGCTGACTCTACTCACGGGGCGCGGGCGGAGCGTCGTCGGCAGCGGCGCCGCCGACGACGCCTGGATCAAGGGTACGGGGACCAGCTAGAAACGACAGCCCACGAAGGCGTCCGCAGAAAGGCGCGCTCGGGAGCCGAGTTGTTCCACACTGCGCACTCCGGGCGCTGCCAGTACACGTTGACGGCCGTGTTCGTTCCGGTGCCGCTGCGCAGAAAGATCGATCGGAAGGCGCCAATCTGGTACCCCGCCGGGAACGTGAACACGTGCATGAAGTTGTACTGCGAGAGGTCGGTGACCTTCCACCCGCTCATGTCCGCACTGGTGCCGCAGTAGTTGTGAAGGGTGACGTATTCGCCGTCGAGCCACGGCATGAAGTCGTCGGGTCCCTTCGGGTTAAACACCCCGCCAATCACTCGCACGCAGCTGGTGACGGCGGCCGCCTGCGAGGGGTGTGCGGCAGGCGTCGCAACCGCGACGCTCAGGACGAGCGACAGCGGGAGAGCAGCCAATATCAATCGGCGGCCAAACTTTCGGGTTGCCTTGTATACCGTCATGACAGCGGAAGGCTGCCCTGGCGCTGTGTCCTTGAACCTTACAGTCATTTGCATGGGACCCTTCCTTACGGGCACGGTCACCGTTGACTACGGCCGAGGGAAGGCAATTCCATCAGACGACTGCAGCGGAGGCGACACGCGTGACCAAAACTGACGATCAGGTGTCGCACCACGGACTCCGGGCTCGCTGAGCCTCGAAGTGTCCCCCAGGGATTGCCCTGCAAGATGCACGACAGCAGTCGGCTTCGAAATCTTACCACACCGCTCACTTCGCCGCCGCGGCATTTGCTACCACTCCTGGGTAAGCGTAGGGCAGCCTGTAACCTGCATCCTTGGCGACGATGAAGGTGTTTGACGATCAGCTCCCCGAGCATGCGCCCCTTGCCGCGCGTATGCGTCCGCGCACACTCGAGGAGTTCGTGGGTCAGCCCCACCTAGTCGGACCCGACGGTGCCCTGACCCGGCTCGTCGCTCAGGGACACCTACCGTCAATCCTACTTTGGGGGCCGCCGGGGAGCGGCAAGACGACGCTCGCCCGCATCCTGATCGCGACGATCGGCGCCGAGTCCCGGCAGCTATCGGCGGTCAACGCCGGCGTCGCCGATGTGCGCAAGGTGATCGCCGAGGCGAAGGGGCTGCAGCAGGCCGGGGGACGCATGGTGCTGTTCCTTGACGAGGCCCACCGCTTCAACAAGGGCCAGCAGGACGCGCTCCTGCCACACGTCGAGGACGGCACCCTGACGCTTATTGCATCTTCCACAGAAAACCCCTACTACGAGATCAACTCGCCGCTCCTGTCGCGCATGCGGGTCTATCGGCTCGAGTCGCTCGACGAGGCGGCGCTGGGCTCGATCGTGAGCCGCGCGCTGAGCGATCCCGACGGCTTGGCTGAGCGGGTCTCCCTGACCGATGCGGGCCTCGCAGCATTGCTCGACCTCTCGGGCGGCGATGCCCGGCAGGCCATGAACATCCTGGAGTCGGCCGCCTCGGTGACCGATGCGCTCGACGCCGCCGAGATCTCGGAGGCGGCCCAGCAGCGGGTCCTCGCCTATGACCGGGCCGGGGACCAGCATTACGAGGCGGCATCGGCCTTCATCAAGAGCATGCGGGGGAACGATCCCGATGCCGCGCTCTACTGGTGCGCGAGCATGATCGCGGCCGGCGAGGATCCGACCTTCGTGGCGCGTCGCATCGTGATCGCAGCCAGCGAGGACGTGGGCAACGCCGACCCGCGGGCACTGCAGGTCGCGGTGGCCGCCATGCACGCCGTGGAGATGATCGGCCTGCCGGAGGCCCAGTACGCGCTGGCCCAGGCTGCCGCATATGTGGCGAGCGCCCCGAAGTCGAACCGGGCCGGTGCCGCCTATTTCGCGGCCCTCGCCGATGTGGAGGAGAAGGGTCGCCTGCCGGTCCCGCTCCACCTCCGACCATCCGCGCATCGCCGGCTGGCGCGGGAGCATGGCTACGGCAAGGGTTATCTCTATCCTCACGACTTCGAGAGCGCCGACGTCGAGCAGCAGTACCTGCCCGACGAGCTCGATGGCAGGGTCTACTACGAGCCTTCCGGAGAGGGGCTCGAGGCGAAGATCGGTGAGCGCCTACAGCGGCTCCGCAGGCTCCGCCTGGAGCGACGCCGCGGGCAGTGAGCGGGCTTTGTGCACGGGCAGCCTTCGCACCGATCAAGGCCGAGGTCGTCGACCGCCCATCTGCGCTGCGGCTCATCGATCCGAGCTCGACGAGGACGTTGTCGTTGAGCCCTTCGGCCTTCTCGAGCCGGTTCTCCAGGAGACCAATGCCGTAGCAGCACGCCCGCCTGTACGTCCCCGACGTTCGCGTCGAGCTCCTCAGCAGCTACGCTTGAGGACATGACACTTCTGCGGATGGACAACGTCCTCATCGTTGTTGACGACCTCAAGGCTGCGATCGCGTTCTTTGCTGAACTTGGTCTGGAGCTTGAGGGCGAGACGACCGTCGAGGGACAGTGGGTGGACCGCGTCGTCGGGCTCGACGGCGTCCGAAGCGACATCGCAATGATGCGGACCCCGGACGGCCACGGCGGAATCGAGCTGGACAAGTTCCACACGCCAACGGCGGTCAGGGCTGAGCCAGAAGACGCACCGGTGAACGCGCTCGGCATACGTCGCATCATGTTCGCCGTCGACGACATCGACGATGTCATTGCCCGCCTGCGCACCCACGGCGCCGAACTCGTCGGCGAGGTGGCCCAGTACGAGGACAGCTATCGGCTCTGCTACGTCCGCGGCCCCGAGGGGATCATCGTCGCGCTGGCCGAGCAGCTCAGCTGAAGCGTTCGAAGCAGGTTACGACCCGGACGACAACCCCGAAACATCGGCGACCTCGATGACAGCACGCCCGTACAGGCGGAGTACAGCTTCTTGCGGCTGGCGTTGGCGTCATCGCTGCTCGAACGCTCGAGACGCGCATGCTCGAAGGCGCGCTGATCCGTGACGGCGGTATGGTCGCGAAGGCCAGCATCGCCGCGAAGCGCGCGAAGGATTCTGCCCACCTCGAGCGTCTAACCTCACATGACGCTCAGGATCGAGGGCACGGCGACGGAGGAGATGAGGCCTCAAGACTCGTTTGGCGCAGGCGCGCCGTCCTTCGAGGGGCTCGTCGCAGATCAGGCGCGCTTCCGCCTCTGGTACGACGGCGCACTCCCGCGCGTATACGGCTACCTGCTCGCTCGCTGCGGCGATCAGGCCCTCGCTGAAGAGGCGACGCAGGAAGCCTTCGTTGAGGCGATTCGTGCCCGACGCAGCTTCGAGGGCCGGTCCGACCCGGTGACCTGGGTCTGCGCGATCGGGCGCAATCGCCTCGCCGATCACGTGCGTCGTGATCGTCGCAACGCGGTCCGTCAGCTCCATCTGATCGGGGCCCATTCCGATCGGGAGACGAGCGCCTGGCGCCAGAACGACGTCCGCGAGGGGGTTGAGCACGCGCTCAATGCGCTGACTCGGGAACAGCGGCTCGTACTGACACTGCATTATCTCGACCACGTGCGGGTTCGCGAGATCGCAGGCCTGCTGCATCGCAGCGAATCAGCCACGGAATCGCTCCTCAGCCGCGCCCGGGAGGGATTTCGGCGAACGTACGAAGGGACAGACCGATGAATGACGACCGGCTCAGCCGTCTGCTTGGCCAGGTTGACGAGCCGACGACACCGGACCCGGTCTTCGCGGATCGGCTCTTCGAACAGTTGACGCGAACCGCTGGCCGATCGGGAAGCGCTCACGCCGGCCTGCTGCTCGTCGCCGCGCTCGTTCTGGTGACCACGGTCGGAGTGGGAGTGGCGCTCGGCAGCGGGCTCGTGAAGGTTCCCTGGTTCGTGGACGACGTGACGCCTTTACCCACCGGGCCGCCGGTGGCGAGCCAGACGGCCACGCCCTCGGCGACTCCGGGACCGACCCCGTCGATCGTTCCATCAAGCTCACCCGCGGTCCCGCTGCCGGTCGTGACCCCGCCACCGGGCATCTTGCCGCCTGGAAGTAGCGCGACGGTCGCGGTCGATGGTCTCAACGTGCGTGAAGGGCCTGCCACGACGGCGACAGTCGTGGCCACGCTCGTCAAGGGGGACACCGTCACGGTGCTACACGACATCGAGAATCCTCTGCCAGTCATCGTGTCGGGGGTTTCGTGGTACGAGGTGACGACCGGCGCTGCTCAACAGATGGGCTGGGTGGCGGCAGGAGAAGGGGGCATCGCATTCGTTGAGTCGCCTACCGGCGAGACGTGCGACGACCTGCCCGGAGACGGGGTCACGCTCGCACAGCTCATCGAGGCTGGCGGATGGCATCGGCTCGCCTGCCTGGGAAACGCGCCTATCACGCTTACCGGCGTGATTGACTTCCACTGTCAGGGAGGAGCCCGCAGGGGGACGTACGAGCCAGCCTGGATGGTTGACTGGTGCCCAAGCCAGACGCTGACCCCGGAGGAGACCGTCAACAAGCTTGTGCCCGGGACGCTCGACCACTACACGCTCGACATGGTCGCTGCGCCGGGAGGACCAAGCGTGCAGCCTCGCGGCACGATCGTCCGGGTCACGGGGCACTTTGATGATCCCGCCTCGGCCACCTGCCGCATCGAACTCGGGTCCGACTTCTCGGCAGTGTGGAGCGGAGCGTCAGTGTGGAGCGGAGCGTCCGAGCTGCTCTGCCGTGAGCAATTCGTGGTGACGCAGATCGAAAAGCTCGGCTTCATGGCGCTGCCGCCGGAATGAGAACCGGTGTCGATGTGCACCGGCGCCCGGAGCGCGATGCGCCCCGCAGGAATTAGGTGGCGACGATTCCCGCCGCGTGGAACGCGAAGACGGCGGCGGCCAGTAAGACCGCGATGATCACCACCAGGACCGCCATGTTGCGCAGGTCGCGGCCAACGTAGTGGTACTCGGCGCGCGCGGCCTCGGCCAGAGCCGACCCGACTGCCGTTGAGCCGTGGCGGGTGGGCCGAGGCGCCAGGCGGGGAGCCGGCGTGGCGGGAGCGACCGGCGTTGCCGACGCCTCGATCTCCCTGCTCGCCGCCGCAGGCGGGGAAGCGGGCGCGAGGCGTGCGGCAGCGCGGTGTGCCGGACGCTGGCGTGATCGGCGGTTGGCCGCCTTGCCGCTTCGTCGAGCCATCGCTTCCTCGTGCTGCGCCCGAGCCGCAGC
>JALYTG010000130.1 GCA_030854405.1 Chloroflexota bacterium
CGCCCACGCCGACTCGAGGGCCCTCGGCGGCCCTCGCAGCCGACCGAAAGTATCGGCCGGGTCAGGCTCCGGGGCTGCGCCAGCGATGGATGCGCTGGCGAATTCGGTCGAACCCGAGCTCCTCGCAGAGGGTCAGGAAAGGCTCCCGGGGCACGCCCTGCCACTCGAGCTCATCAAGCTCTGCGGTGATCGGCGAGTCGGTGCGCAGAATGGCGAGTGTGCGATACAGCAGCGCCTCGTCGCGGCGCTCGACCAGGGTCGCCGCCAGGCGGCTGGCATTGCGTAGCGGGAGATCCCAGTCCAGCGCGCTCTCGGGCACCTCATCGATCGAGCCCCAGCGCGCGAGCACCGTCGCGGCGCTCTTCGCGCCCCAGCCGGGGAGCCCTGGATAGCCGTCCGAGCTGTCGCCCACCAGTGCAAGGTAATCGGGGATGCTTGCCGGGGCCACGCCGAACTTCTCGACGACCCCGGCTTCGTCGTACGTCTTGTCGCGGATGCGATCGCGCAACACGACTTGACGGCCACGAACGCACTGGGCGAGATCCTTGTCGACGCTGCAGATGACGACCTGCTCGACACGGGGGTCGGCGCCCCAGCGTGCGACCGCCGTGGCGAGTGCGTCGTCCGCCTCGTCGGCCACCATCGGCCATACGGGAACACCGATTGCCTCCAGGGCTCGCTCGGCATCCGGGAATTGCGCCAGGAGGTCGGGCGGCACGCCCGCCTCTGTCTTGTAACCGGCGAACAGGTCGTTGCGCCAGCTCACGATCACCTTGTCCGTGGCCGCGCCGACGTGGGTCACGTCCGGCTCGCGGAGGAGAGAGAGCGTCGACTCGAGCAGGCCGTGCACCGCGTTGACCGGACGCCCGTCCGGCGCCCATTCGGGGGGTCGCGAGTAGTAGGCCCGGAAGAGCTCGAAGGTGGCGTCGAGCAGATGCAGCTTCACCCTGCCCATGGTATGCGGGCCAGTGCGCGGCATGACACCTGCTTTACTCTCTGGCGTGGCATCCGCTCCTGTCTCCGCCGAGGGCCCGATGCGAATCGGGCTGCTCGCCCCACCCATGATCCCGATCCCGCCGCCGGCATACGCGGGTACCGAGCGCATCGTCGCCGTGCTCGCCGACCAGCTCGATCGCCGCGGTCACGACGTGACCCTGCTCGCGTCGGGCGACTCCCGATCGCCGGGGGAGCTGATCCCGATCGTCGAGGAGTCGCTCTGGAAGCAGAACCAGGACGGCGGCACGCAGTGGTTCCAGCTGGCCGCCGCGGTCGCCTGGCGCGAGCAGGACCGCTTCGACATCATCCACTCGCACCTCGAGGGAGCCGGCTTCCTGCTTGCCCGATACGGTCACGTTCCGATCCTTTCGACCATGCACGGCAGGCTCGACGTTGACGGCATGCCCGAGCTGCTCGCCGAGTTCACCGACGTGCCCTTGGTGGCCATCAGCGAGAGCCAGCGGCGCTGGTGCCTGGACGCCAACTGGGTTGCAACGGTCCATCACGGCCTGCCGCTCGAGTCGATGCCGTTCAGCGAGGTCCCCGGCGATTACCTGTTGCTCGTCGGGCGCATCACCCCCGAGAAAGGTGTCGCAGAGGCGATCGAGCTTTCTCGTCGCTCTGAGCTCCCGCTGCGCATTGCCGCCAAGACGACCCATCCCCAGGAGGAGGAATATTTCCGCGACGCGGTCGAGCCCGCCCTCGGCGACGAGCGGATCAAATTCCTGGGCGAGGTGGGGCCCGACGAGCGCGATCCGCTGTTCGCGGGCGCTCTCGCGACGCTGATGCTCGGCGCATGGCCGGAGCCGTTCGGGCTGGTCGCGATCGAGTCGCTGGGGACCGGCACACCGGTGATCGGGCGGCGCGCCGGGGCCCTTACTGAGATCGTCGAGCACGGTGTAGACGGGTTCCTGGTGGATGACGTCGCCGAGGCCGCGCTGGCGGTCGAGATGGTGCGCGACCTGGATCGCCACGCGATTCGGGCACGGGCGCTAGAGCGGTTCTCCGCAACCCGGATGGTCGACGAGTACGAGGCGCTGTATCGGCAGCTGATCGCCGAGCGCCGGCCGGTCGCCGCCAGGTCGGGCAGCTGAGCGGGGAAGCGGCGCGGTCCGGGGCCCGCGGACGCGCCGTAGGCTCCCGGGACTGCAGGGCACGCACCGGCGCCGTCCCCCCGCTGCGGCGAGATTGCCACGGCACCGCTTACCGGCCGCTTATCACACGATTACCGTGTTGGCTCGCGTTTGCGGCGCGCGCATAATCGGTGGCAATGACTCATCGTCTAGCGGGACTGGTTGCGCTCCTGCTGCCGCTGCTCGCCATCGGCCTGATGCTCGGCCTCGCCCGTCCCGCGCTCGGCGCCCAGTTCGAGTCGGGCAACACCAGGACGATCGCAGCCGATGAAACGATCGACGGCAGCCTCTACTTCGCCGGCCAGACCCTCGTGGTCAACGGCACGATCAACGGCGATCTCCTTGCCGCAGCGTCGCAGATCGTGATCAATGGCCACGTCAACGGCTCGGTCATGGGGGCGGCGCGCTCCGTGGAGCTCAGCGGACAGGTCGATGGAGCCGCGCGCGTCGCCGCCCAAACCGTCACGCTGAACGGCTCGGTGGGCAAGGAGGTCGTGGTATTCGCGTCCGACGTCGTCGTGAGCCCGGGGGCAAAGGTCGGGGACGGGATGATGGCTGGGGCCGCCACTCTGTCGATGGACGGCGCGATCACAGGCGATCTGACCGGCGACGTCGGCACGCTCCGCGTGAGCGGTCAGGTCGACGGATCCGTGGACGTGGAGGCGAGCTCGGTCAGCGTCGGTCCCGCCGGGCGGATCGGCGGAGACCTGCGCTATCGGAGCCGGAACGCGGCGCAGGTCGCCCCGGGCGCGCAGATCACCGGCCGCACCGAGCGCCTTGAGCCGAGGGTCGAGCAGCAGAGCCCGCTCAACGACAACCCGTTCCTCAACCTGCTCGGCCTCTGGGTCGGCCTGCTGGTGCTGGGCTACCTGCTCCTCGTCGTGCGCCCGGCGCACATGGCTGGCGTCGGCCAGGAGATCCGGCTGCGTGCGGTGCCGAGCTTCGGAGTTGGGGTCCTGGTCTGGATCGGCCAGATCGCTGCGCTGGTGGCGCTCTGCGTGCTGGCCATCCTTTTCGGGCTCTTGCTCCCGCAGCTGGGCGGGGCGTTTGTGGCTCCGATCATCGTTCTGGTTCTGCTGATCATCGTCGTCGCCCTCGTGGCGCAGGTGTATGTTGCCGCGGGAATCGGCCAGGCCATCGCCTCGCGGGCCGACCTCTCCCCGTGGCTTACTTACGCCGCTGGCGCGCTGGTCTGGGCGCTGCTGCTGAGCCTCGCCACGTTCGTACACGGTGCGCTCGGCGCGCTCCTCTACTTCATCGCCTGGTTCCTCGCGCTGGGCGCGCTCGCGCTCCATGTCATGCGACGCCGGCGAGCCGAGGCGGCCGAGGCGACCGCCGCGGCTCAGCTGGCGGTCGCAGAGACGTCACCTCCGCCTCCCGAGATCACCTGAGGCTCGCCGCAGCGCCCTGAGCGGGCCGCTCTCTGCCCGATACGACTGGTGGTCGTACTTAACGACGATTTGGGCCGATTCCGGCGGGTTCGGCTCGTGAGCGGGCCGATCCTGAGCGTGCCGCGACCGGCGCGCCGCCGCTTCAGGGGCGCGGGCTCGGATAACACGACTCGTCGTCGTATCGGGCAAGAACCGGGCGCGAACGCCTGTGTTGCCGGCGCCTAGACGGCCAGCGGCTCCCGGTATTCGCCGTAGACGTGGCGCAGGACGCCGCACATCTCGCCGATCGTTGCGTAGGCCTCGACCGCAGCGATGATCGCCGGCATCAGGTTGGTGTGGCCGCCCGTCGCCTCTTCCCGCAGTCGCGTCAACGCGGCGGCATGCGCCGAGGCATCGCGCTCGGCGCGCACACGGGCCAGGCGATCGAGGTGGCGCCGCTCCTGCTCCTTGCTGATGATCAGCAGGGGGATCCGCAGCTCCTCGTCGGGATCGGCGTATTTGGTGACGCCGACGAGCTCGCGCTCGTGCTGCTCGACCTCTCGCGACTGCTCGTACGCGGCGTCCGCGATCTCGGCCTGCGGGTAGCCGGCCTCGATGGCGCGCACCATGCCGCCCAGCTCATCGATGCGGCCGATGTAGGCCCAGGCGCGCTGCTCGGTCTGATTGGTGAGCGTCTCGACGAAGTACGAGCCGCCGAGCGGATCGACGGTCGAGGCCACGCCCGACTCCTCGGCGAGGATCTGCTGCTGCCGCAGGGCAAGCATCGCGGCATCTTCGCTGGGAACCGCCCACGCCTCGTCGTATGCATCGGTATGCAGGCTCTGGGTGCCCCCAAGCACGCCAGCCAGCGCCTGGATGGCGACCCGGGTGAGGTTGTTCAGCGGCTGCTGCGCGGTGAGAGAGACGCCGGCGGTCTGGGTGTGAAAGCGCATCCAGGTCGAGCGCTCGTTCTCGGCCCCGAACCGCTCGCGGCAGAGCTTGAACCAGATCCGGCGCGCGGCGCGGAACTTGGCGATCTCCTCGAAGAAGTCGTTGTGGCTGTTGAAGAAAAACGAGAGGCGCGGCGCAAAGTCATCGAAGCGCAGCCCGCGGGCGAGGGCATCCTCCACGTAGGCGATCCCGTCGGCGATCGTGAAGGCAAGCTCCTGCACCGCGGTTGAGCCCGCCTCGCGGATGTGATAGCCGCTGATACTGATGGTGTTCCATCGCGGCAGCTCGCGCGTGCCGAACTCGACCGTATCGGTCACCAGCTTGAGCGACGGTGCCGGCGGGAAGATGTATTCCTTCTGAGCGATGAACTCCTTGAGGATGTCGTTCTGCAGCGTCCCCGACAGCTGAGCACGGGGCACGCCCATCTTCTCGGCGGCCACGATGTACATGGCCCAGATCATGGCGGCCGGCGAGTTGATGGTCATCGAGGTGCTGATCTCGCCCACCGGCAGACCGGCCAGCAGCAGCTCCATGTCGGCCAGGCTGCTGACCGCAACCCCACAGGTGCCGAACTCACCCTCGGCCAGCGGCTCGTCGTGGTCGTAGCCGTACAGCGTCGGCATGTCGTAGGCGATCGAGAGCCCGGTGCCGCCGGCGGCGATCAGCTTCTTGAAGCGGTCGTTGGTGTCCTCTGCGGTGCCGAACCCCGCGAACATGCGCATCGTCCACAGGCGCCCGCGATGCCCGGTCGGATGGATCGCGCGCGTAAATGGCGGCTCGCCGGGCAGCCCCAGATCGTCGATCTCGTCCCAGCCGGGTGGCCGGTCCGTGGACAGGCTGAATTGATAGCGCGGGCGGCCCGCATCCGGGTCGTTGGCCGGATCGGCCAGGTCGGATGGCGTGTAGACGCGATCGATCTCGACGCCGGACTGCGTGATGAAGCGATCGCGCCGCTCGGACGCGCGCTCCAGGGCCGGTCGCAGGCGCTCCGCCTCCCAGCGCTCCTGGTGCTCGCGCCAGCGCTTCGGGTCGCTCATGCCGCGCAGTGTGCGGGCAAGACCGATGCCGCCGCAACCGATGTCACGGCCGATCGCTCCGCCAGCTGACCAGAGGCGCTACCTCAGGGGTAGAGCCCTCGAAGGGTCGTCGCCTCGGCAACGCGAGAAACCGCGACCATCATCGCTGCAGCGCGCAGATCGACCTTCTCCGCATCGGCCATCGCCTGCACCGAGCCGAACGCATCGTCCATCGCCTCGTCCAGGCGCGCGGCAATCTCGTCGCGCGTCCAGAAGAAGGCCTGCATGTCCTGCACCCATTCGAAGTAGGCCACCACCAGCGAGCCGGCGGTACAGATCACGTCCGGGATGACGGTGATGCCGCGCTCGGAGAGTATGGCGTCGGCTTCGGGGGTCACGGCACCGTTGGCCACCTCCGCCACCGTTCTGGCGCGCACCGTGGCCGCGTTGGAACCAGTGATCTGGCCCTGCAGCCCGGCCGGCACGAGCAGGTCGCAATCGAGGGCCAGCACCTCCGCCTTGGTCACCTGTTCGGCGTCGGGGAGGCCGCGGATGGCATCGTGCTCGCGCATCCAGCCGATTGCGCGCTCGACGTCGATGCCGCGCAGGTTGCGCGCGCCGGCACGATCGTCCGCGACCGCCACCACGGTGGCGCCGGCCTGGCTCAGCTGCTGCGCCAGCGTCATGCCAACCCGGCCGAAGCCCTGGATGGCGACGCGTGCCCCCTCGAGGGCCGTCCCCTTGACTCGCGCGGCGGCCCCGATGCAGCGCATCGCGCCAAGGCTGGTCGCCTCGCGGCGCCCACGCGAGCCGCCGATCTCCAGTGGCTTGCCGGTCACCGCGCCGGCCACCGTGTGGCCGCGGTGCATCGAGTAGGTGTCCATCATCCAGGCCATCGTCTGCGACCCGGTGTTCACGTCGGGAGAGGGAATGTCGCGATCCGGTCCCATCAGGATCCCGATCTCGGTCGTGTAGCGCCGCGTCAGGCCCTCGCGCTCCTTGCTCGAGAGCTTGCGCGGATCGACCCGGACCCCACCGGCCGCGCCGCCGAACGGGATCCGTACCAGCGCCGCCTTCCAGGTGGTCAGCATGGCCAACGCGCGAATCTCATCGAGCGTCAGGTCGGGCACGTAGCGCACACCGCCGGTCGATGGGCCGCGGTTGACGTTGTGGTGGACCCGATAGCCGGTGTACACCTCGACCTGGCCGTTCTCGTGCGTCACCGGGAAGTTCACCGTCAGCTCGCGCTTCGGGACGCGCAGGACGCGGCGCATCCCCTCGTCGAGAGCGAGCTGATCCGCGGCCGCATCGAACTGCTGCTGCGCGAAGGTCCAGAGGTCAGGTGCGTGTCCCGCCGTGTTTCGGGCTGGCATCCGCACAGGCTAGCGGGCGACCGGGT
>JALYTG010000131.1 GCA_030854405.1 Chloroflexota bacterium
GCTCGGGGTCGGGCGGCTCAGGGACCCGGGCCGCGAGGTCTCCGGCGGCCAGCGCGCGGGTGGCATCGGTCAGGCGCTCGAGGGGGCGCAGGACGCGCCGCACCAGCCACCAGGCAGCCAAGCTGCCGAGCAGGACGCCCACCCCCGCACCGATGAGCAGCACGCGGGCGACGTACTGGTCGAACATCGCCTGCGCCTCGGCTGGCGTCTCGACACCCTCCATCAGCAGGTGCATCACCCGGTCGGCGCTGAAGCGCATGACGGCGAAGACGATGACGCCGGCCACGACCAACGCCAGCAGGACGAAGAGGGCGACCAGGCGAGTTCGGAGCGAGGTCATCTCGCCTCGCGCGTCTCGACGGCGGGCACGAACTTGTAGCCGACCGTACGCACGGTGGCGATGAACCGCGGGTCGACCGCATTGTCCCCCAGCTTGCGGCGCAGGCGGCCGAGGTGGACGTCGACGGTGCGGTCGATGATTCCCGGGTCGTCAGTGCCATGAATCGCGTCGATCAGCTCGTCGCGGCTGAAGACCCGCCCCGGCCGGCGCATGAGGGTGTGCAGGATGCGGAACTCGAAGGGGGTGATCTCGACCCGCCGCCCGTCGAGCACCACCTCGACCGCGTTGGGATCGAGGAGCAGGCCGGCAGCCAGCAGCACCGGCTGGTCGTCGCTGGGCGGTCGGTGCCGCCGCAGCTGGACGCGAACGCGCGCCATCAGCTCCCGTGGGCTGAACGGCTTGACGACGTAGTCGTTCGCCCCGAGGTCGAGCCCCACGACCTTGTCAGAGTCGCCGCTGCGTGCGGTGAGGAGCAGGATCGGCACGTCCGACTCCTCGCGCAGCCTGCGGCAGACCTCCAAGCCGTCGAGCCCCGGCAGCATCACGTCGAGCAGCACGAGGTCGGGTCGGGCCTGCCGCACGGCCGCCAGCGCGTCCGGTCCATCGGCGGCGAAGGTCGCCCGGTGCCCCTCACGCTCGACGTACAGGCCAAGCAGCTCACGGATCTTGGGTCGTCGTCGACGACCAGCACGGTAGCCATGACGGCGGCGACATTATGACCGGCCCATGACGAACCGATGACGCCATGACCCGCTCCCCTGCTAGGCGCCTTAGCCCTCGACAGGTGCTAGAGGCCATGGCACAAAGCCGGGCCCACCTCGCCGACCGGATCCATGACCGCCTGGGTCATGCACCTCGAAGCCTTCCACGATCCTTCGGCTTGCGCTGCGTGGTGAGCAGCGAATTCGTGACAAAGCCGAGGATGAGCTCGAACGTGGCAACCGTGGGCGAGCTCGGGGTGCGCCCTGCTTGGGGAGCGGCTTTATGTGCGCCATCTCAGCGAACTCCGTTGTCGATACCTGGGGGCCAGTGACTGCCGAACCGATCCCGGCGTGTGCGCGGCGTCAGCTCAGCCGTCGCCGGTTTGGAGCAGCGCGTCGGCGATCTCGCCGAGATCGGCGCCGACGATGTCGGGGCTTGGCGCTAGCGGATCGAGGACCATGCCCGGACGGGCGACGAAGGCCGCCAGGCATCCCGCGCGGAGCGCCCCCGCGACGTCCCAGGCGTGGGCCGCCACGAGACGCAGCTGCCCGACCTCGACGCCGAGTTCCCGGGCCGCCAGGTGGTACGCCTCGCGCGCGGGCTTCAGGCGGCGGGCAGTGTCTGCCGACACGATTCGCTCGAACAGGTGCGTCAGTCCGGCGTGCTCGAGCTGCGCCTGCGCGACCGCCCCGGTCGAATTCGTCAGGGTGGCGAGTCGATACCCGCCATCTCGCAGGCGTTCCAGCGCATCCGCCACCTCCGGATGCGGCGGCAGCCGCTTCACCGCACCGAGGATTTGATCAACCTCGGCGTCCGCCAGCTCGCGGCTACGCCGGGAGGCGACCATGGCCAACGCGGCGCGCCCGATAGTCCCGAAGTCCGCGTACGTATCGGTCACCGTCGATACCAGGGCCGACTGCAGCAGCTGCTGAAACCACTCGCCGCGGATCTTCGCGTCGCCGAACACCTTCTCAAATGGTTCGTCGAGACCGCGGAGGTCGAGAAGCGTCTCGTTGACATCGAAGACCAGGGCGACCTTGCGCTTTGCCATCTCGCGTCCAGCCTACCTCAGTACCTACCCGCTGACCGGCGCCTTGCATGGAAGATCAAGGGAAGGGCGTCGAGCTAATCGATGGTAGGCGCGGGATCGGGCCCGCGGCCTGTGCGGCACAGCTCCGCCCGAGCAGGTGGGACCGCGAAGCAAATATGCGGTCAGTTTGAGCGTGAATCGGGCGCTTGGTGGGCGGCGCTGGACTCGAACCAGTGGCCTCTTGCCTGTCAAGCGTTTCGGCCTGAACGCTGTCCTATGAGCGTGGGGGCCTGAGCGAAAGCGCGTCAGTTATACGGTCACTGGGCGGCTCGCCGACAACCTGTACCGCACGGTTGGACCGTTGCACAATGACCCTGCCATGGCGTGGTGACCTCGGGCGCGGACTCTCATTCAGGCAGTAATGGCAAGCTCCGGCCGGCGACGTCGCCTCGCAGCGAAGAATCGGTGAATCGAGGCGGAACAGGCCGCGGGGACTGCTCCCGCGGCCTGTGTCTCTCCCGCGAGCAGTGACTAGGTGTCGTTCCCACTCACGTTGTTGACAGATTGAGAGCCCTCGTGCACGGTTCGGGGTTGTCGAAACTCCACACCGAGGGAGGGCTCTCATGCTCCATCGTACCGCCAAGCTGACGCCGTTTGGACGGCGCCTGCTGGTCGAGCGGGTCCTGATCGAGGGCCTGGCCGGGCTCGAGGATCGCTCGGCGCGACCGAGACGCACGCCGCGGGCGCTGGCCGAGCGCGACGTGCGCCGCATCCTGCGCCTGCGACGTCGGCTGCGGGTTGGACCCCACCGCCTCGGACCGCTGCTGGGCCACCCGCGCTCGACCGTGTACGGCGTCCTGCGTCGTCACGGCGGCAGCCGCCTGGCGCACGCCGACCGTCTGAGCGGCGCGCCGCTGCGCTATGTCCGTGAGCGCCCCGGCGAGCTGCTCCACGTCGACGTCAAGAAGCTGGGTCGGGTGCCCGACGGTGGCGGGCACCGCCTGCTCGGACCGAGTGCCCGGCGCGAGCGTGGGCTGGGCTACGACTACCTCCACGTCGCCATCGACGATGCGACCAGAGTGGCCTTCGTGGGGGTCCACCCCGACGAGCGCGCGGCAACCACGGTGCGCTTCATGCGTGACGCGGTCGCCTTCTTCGCCGACCACGGCGTGCAGGTCGAGCGGGTGATGACCGACAACGCCATGACCTATATCCGCTCGCGGCTCCTGGCCACGCCTTCGCCGAGCTCGGCATCCGCCACCTGCGTACCCGCCCGCGGCGACCCCAGACCAATGGCAAGGCCGAGCGCTTCATCGGAACGTTGCAGCGCGAGTGGGCCTACGCCCGCCTCTTCCGCTCGAATGCCGAGCGCCTGGCCTCACTGCCTCGCTGGCTCGACACCTACAATCGACGGCGTCCGGTCGCGAACCGCTTCAGGATCGAGGCGCTCCCCGAGCGCGGTCGAACCGGTGATGTCGGCGAAGAGCACCGTCACGGGTTTCCGGACGACACGTCCGACCGCAGCGCGCGCCAGGGGCGCGCCACACGTGCTGCAGAATCGAGCGCCGTTGGGGTTCGGGCTCGTGCACTGCGGGCATCGACTCACATTCGGAGTCTATGGCACGGATATGGACGCGCCTCCGCACCAAGGTTGCTGAATCCTGCGCTGTGCGGACATCACACTAATCACCGTTAGTGACATATCCGGGAGGCCCCCGCTCTGGGTCCTCCGCTCCCGGCCCGAATTGCCGACACCTTGGTCGGGCGCCGCGTAGCCACCCATCGGCTGGTGCGCCACCCCCATGTCGACACCTCTCGAGGCACCTCTGGTTGCCGATGAGCCTGTGGGGCTTAGCCCGACAGCAGAGCCGCGACGATGGCGCGCAGGTGAGGAGGAGCCAGTCGCGACGGTCTTACGCGGCGCGACCTTCCTTGAATGTCAACCGGCGAGTTTCACCACTAGCTCCCAACGGCCTAGCTTGGGCGGTAGCCCAGCGTCCGGGTGCGATGCCCACAGCAGCCCATCCAGGATCCGGACCAGCGTCCGTTCGAGATCGCGTTCAGCGAGGTACGCCTGCACCTCGCGGAGCGACTGCAGGTTATGCCTGCCGACAGCGCGAAGGTGATCGAGTATCGCTGTGACAGATTGGCTGGTTGCCCCGATCTGCTCAAGCACCAGGCTGTCAAGGATCGGGAAGACCTTCGGCCGCTTTAAGTGGAGCACCTTGGTAGCGACGCTCGCGCGGCGGTAGGGCCCGGTGGATCGGGCGATGGCCTCGGCGATGACCGCCGTGCAGGCGCCTGCCCGCCATGTGGCGTCGTCAGTTGCGATTTAAGTCCCAATCGATACTGATCGCCGACAGCCACGGCAGGGGCCCAACAGCTGCGTACTCCTGCTCCCATGCCTCATGTCGCGCCCGCGCTCGCATGGTCGTATTTATGGCAGTAACGTCCTCAGCGACGATCCGGTTCGGATCGCCTTGACCTGCCCGCTTGTCGAAGGCACTGGGGCCAGCAGAACTCGAGTCCAGCCGGAAGAAGTCGTACGCCAACTCCTGGGGCGCCTCGATGATGAGCCGGGGCCTGGTGTCGATGCGGTGGACGACGACTGAGGTCATGGCATCACGTTAGCGGAACGTGTGGGGAGCGCGCGACCTCTGTGGCGGGTCAAGCCGCGGAATAACGGCTTTGGATTCGAGGGCGCGCGATATCGGGAACCATCCGATGCGAGGCCGCCGCATCGGATGGGAAACTCCTGCGGTTCGCCAAACTGGGCGTGATGTGACCGCCGGCCTCCGCCTCTCGCTACACTCCGAGGGCTGGCGCTCCAACAGGAGACTCGGACGGGATAGTGGAAACACAGCCTGAGCTCGCGGCACCCGCGGCCCCTAGCCAACAGGCGCTTGAAGGGCGCCTGTGGGCGGCCGTGAACAGTCTGCGAGGTCCTGTTGATCCTGCCGATTTCAAGGCGTACATCTTCCCGCTCTTGTTCTTCAAGCGCATCAGTGATACCTGGGACGTGGAGCACGCGAGCGCGCTCGTGGACTTCGGCCGGGACGAAGACCTGGCGGCGCTACCCGAGAACTACGCATTCCAGATCCCCGATGGATGCCACTGGCGAGATCTCCGCCGGGTCACTGATAACGTCGGCGTCGCGCTCCAGACCATTCTGCAGCGGATCGAACAGGCGAATCCCCAGAGTCTCGCCCTGATCTTCGGCGACGTAGTTTGGGCGAACAAGGAGAAGTTGCCTGAGCACGCCCTCCTGAACCTCATCGAGGCATTCAACTCGCTCGACTTGCGGCCCGATCGGGTCGGCCACGACGTCCTCGGCAACGCATACGAGTACCTGCTTCGGCAGTTTGCCGACGAGTCCGGCAAGAAGGCGGGCGAGTTCTTTACGCCGCGAGCGGTCGTCAGGCTCCTCACCCGAGTCCTCAGTCCGCAGCCAACCGACTCCGTGTACGACCCGCGGGCTGCTGGCGATCTGGCGCAGCGGTAGCAAAGTCGTGGTGCCCGAGGCGCTGCGCCTGCTGGGAATCGCGGGCAGCTAAGGCCATGCGCGACATGGAGTTTCGGGTGGTGTTACCCGAAGACGGGCGCGAGCTGAAGGTCAGCGTGCCGGTGGTGCACGTCCGCCTGTCGTACTCCGATGCGATGCGAACGACGACGGCCGACATGGCCAAGGCCGTCGTCGACGCGCTCTATCCGCCGCTCGCCCGGCGGCTGGAGCGCGAACTGCCGCCGGCTGCGCCTCTCCGCAAGCTAGTGGAGCGTGACGAGTCCAACCACATCACCGGCACCGTCGACCAGCCTGCCACGCCGTCAGCCATGGTCCGCGCCCAGGAGATCGCTGCTCGGATCGCGGCGCACGCCGGAAAGATGTACGCCGACGCGTACCTGGTGAGCTGGGCGAACGCGAGGTTTCGCGCGGCGGACAATGAATCGGGGGACGCTGTTTGAACACGGGCAGCGTCCCCCGTTCGATGCGTCAGGGTCGGCAGATGGCGCACGTCAAACGGCGCCAGCTAAGAGCAGGCCATCTGGCAGGCGCTGGCGCTGGATGCTCGGCTACGTGATCCTCTTGATCCCGCTGCTGATCATCGTCTGGGTGATCGGCTCGCCGCAGTAATCGCACCCCCGATCGGCCTGATAGCCGGCCGAGAGGCAGTGAGCCGGGGCGACGTTGACGGCGCGAAGAGCCTAGGTATCCGAAGTTGGGGCGGGCGGTGTCGCTGATCGGCGACGCGCTTCCATCAGTCGCTTGAGACCCTCAGCCGCGCCCTTCGTGTTGCGGCTGAAGATCGTCCGTCGCAGCATCGGGCCCAGCAGCCTGCCGAGCCAGCCACTGGCCTCCAGCCAGAGCTCCACGTTCACGCCGTCGCCCGCGGCCGTCACGAGATGCCCGCCAGTCACACGCAGACCCGGTGCCAGCGATGCCTCCCACGTGAACGAGCGCCCATCCTCGTACCTGGTCACCACCCAGTCCGACGTCGCTTGCCGGTCGGTTGTCTTGCACCGCACTGTGTTCCCCACGGCCAGCGGACCTGCCTCAAGCCGCTCGAGCCGCTCGAACTGGGATGCCCACGTGGGCCAATGCTCGACGTCGACCAGCACCGCCCACACGGCCTCCGGCGACGCGCCGATGTCGATACTGTGGCTGTGTCGTGACACCCCCCGACTCTATTCCCGCTCCATGGCCTCTGACAAGGACTCCGCGGCCGCCGAGGTGGGAGTCGGTCTCATGAAAATAGGCCGCCCGTAATCGCCTAACACCTAGGATC
>JALYTG010000022.1 GCA_030854405.1 Chloroflexota bacterium
CATCCGAAGGCCTTCGCTCAGCTCTCGATTTCCATGCCGTGCCAACGCGCCGAGCAGCGTAGTCCGGGACTGTCCGGCCACCCTGCCGAGCACACCTAGGATTAGAGGGCGCCAATGGCCGGGATCTTCATCGAGAAGGCGTGTCAAGAGCCGGACACCACGACGCGTAGACATGAGTGGACGGATGTGGTTCCCGTATCTGCGGACCCAAGGTCGGAGGGTAGTGGTGAGGCCTACGTTTTCCGCTCTCTCCAATGTGACGATTGCGGCCCGTGCCGCCCCAGCGCTTCGGTGGTCTAGATCGATGATCCCGAGCTTGACCTTGCCAGCGAGTGCCGTTTCTAGCGCGCCTCGCCGATCGGCATCATCAAGCTGCGGTCTGGATTCCGTCCAGCAGCTCGAGCCGCATTCGGCCAATGAGGTATGGCGCGCCAAGGCAAGAGCCGTCAACGTTACGGCGCTGAATCTGGGATCGAGGGGCCGAGACTGCACCAGGTCCGCTATCGCGTCGACCTCGAGCGAGTAGCCCCCCTGCAGGATCATGAGCTCGAGGAGAAAAGAAGAGCAGTACTCGGAAATCTGACCGAGATCTGTCTTCGCGTTTACGAAAGGGCGCAGCAAGTCGATGCCGAGCTGGTATTGCTCGCGGTAGGCGTGGACCAGCGCCCGGCCACAGAGCGCCTCCAGATGTGGGCGGGGCCAAGGGGCCGTCATCGCCATACCCGCTTCTGCGACTTGCTCGGCCCGATCGACCTCCCTCATACGCAGCAGCGTCGAGACAAGCTCCATGTTGTCGGCGAATGGGCTGCTGGGGCTGCTGAGTTGCCAGATTCTCCACGCACGCTCGAGTACCGCGAGGCTCTCGGGCAGCCGTCCGGACTCGCGGTGCAGAATTCCGAGGTTGTGCAGGCCGATGGCCGCGAAGTGATCCAGGCCCATCGAGGCCGCCTCATCGACGATCCGGTTACAGGTGACCTTGAGCTCGTCAACCGATTCGCGCTGCCACCGCGAGCTGATCAGGAGGTTGCCCTCGAGCCGGAGCCGCGTAACTCGATCGTCATCTGGCGCGAGGCCGAGACCCTCGGTGGCCATGGCGCTCGCGGTGTCCGGATCGCCTTTGACGTGATGGACGGTGCTGAGCTTCAGGCAGGCTAACGCCACTAACCGGCGATCGCCCTTGCGTGAGAAGTAGTCACGCGATCGCTGCAGGGCGCTTAGCGCGGCGCTCCACTCCCCGCGCATCCCGAGGGCCTCGCCGCTCAGCAGGCTCAGTCGGGCGTTCTCCTTGACCGTTTGCTCAGGCAGCTGTTCGATCCACTCGTCAACCAGGCCGATCTGGCCGCCCGCGACGACATCTTCCCCGTAGCGCGCGATCAGACGAGCGGCCTGCCGTTTCAATCCAGCCTCCAGGTAGTGGTGAATCGCCTGCGGCCACTGCTCCGTCGTCTCGAAATAAGACGCCGCGTGAATGTGGAGGCCGAGCACCTCAGCCTCACTGCGCTCGAGGCGCAGCCGGCGCTCCAGGAAATCCCGGAAGAGGCCGTGGTATCGGTAGCGTGCTTCGTCCAGCCGATAGGTGAAAAGGCCGCTGTGCTCGAGCTCGATCAACCGCCGCGCGCCTTCGTGGACCCCGGCGAGGCGCTCCGCCAGTTCTGGCGTGATCTGCTGCAGAATCGAGGTGCAGAGGAGGAAGTTGCGGGTCTCATCCGTCTGTTGGTCGAGGACCTCCTCAGCGAGGAATGCGAAGAGATCGCTATCGGTCGTGGCCGTGATCGACCCAATGAAGGTGCGCCGGTCGTCTGCGGTCTGCCGCTCGCGAAGCGAGACCTCGATCAGCTGCAGGCTCGCCGCCCAGCCCTCGGTCCGTCGCTCGAGCTCCGCGAGTTCATTCGAGTCGAGCGGATCGTTGTATACGTCACGGAAGAGCTCGCCAATCTCGCCGTCGGTCATGCGCAGCGCATCGGTCCCCAGCTGGGCGTAGCCGCTGTGGGTCTTGAATCGAGCGAACTGCAGGCTTGGCCTTACGCGCGATGCGAAGACGAAGCGGCACGTCGGTGGCGCGTCGCGCAGGATCTGGTTCCAGAGTCCGCGCACCTCCGTGACGCTGTTGACGAACTGCCAGTCGTCGATGATGAACGTGCATGGCTCGCTCAGTCGCTCGTGCATCTCGCTGAGCAGATAGGCCGCAACGCCCGGGCGGCTTGACGCGGGGCCGCCAAGCTGGCGGAGCATGCTGGCCGTCTTGCGGCCAAACCCGCGATGACGTTGGCTGGCCGCCTCGATCAGATACCTGACGTGTAGCGTCCAGTCGCGGTCGTTGCGGTCCAGCTTGAACCAGTAGCAGGGAAAACCCGCCTCGCGCTCCCATTGCCACAGGAGCGTCGTCTTGCCGTAGCCGGCGTCGGCGGCAAGCACGAGCGCGCGGCAGTTGGAGTTCTCCATGAGCCAGTCGAGCAGCCGCGCCCGGCGTAAGGTTGGCGTCACATAGTGCGGCGACGTGACCTTGTTGTGGATCAGCGGGTAGCTGTTCTGGATCTCCGACATCCGCAGGCATGACTCCGCTGGGCGAACGGAATACCGCCGAGGTGCCCCCTCGACGGCACCGCGGCACCACACTGTAGCTCTCCGCTGCTTACCAGACCATTACCGACCGATACCTGCCCGATGCTCTAGAGTCCGGATCGCATGCGCGTCTTCATCGGCCTTGGCGGGAATCTCGGCGACCCGACCGCCTCCTTTGCCGCGGCCGCAGCTGAGATGCGCCAGATCGGGCACCTGGTGCGGACCTCGTCCCTTTACGAGACCGCGCCTCGCGACATGCTCGATCAGCCACGCTTCCTCAACGCCGCGATGGAGCTCGAAACCGATCTCGAGCCCGCCCAGCTGCTGTTCGAGCTCAAGCGTATCGAGCTCTCGATGGGCCGCGACGCGCAGCTTGCTCGGTACGGGCCGCGCATCATCGATCTCGATCTGCTGGTGATCGATGGGCGTTGCGTCGAGGACCCAGAGCTCGACCTGATCGTGCCGCATCCGCGCCTCCCGGAGCGCCGGTTCGTCCTCGAGCCGCTGGCCGAGATCGACCCACAGCTCTTGCCGTGGCGCAACTGCGCGGATCTTCGGCAGGACGTGACCGTCGCGGACCTCCTTGCGACCGTGGCTCAGCAGGAGGTCGAGCGCGTCGGCGACGCTAGCTGGGCGGATCGGGTTCAGTAGATACGAAAGGAATCGGCGCGGTTGGCGCGGGCACCATCGGTCCAGCCAGGCTCAGCCAACGTGCCCGCGGTCACATCGGCTCCACGCGCGACATAAGGGCAAGCACGTTGCCCTCACCGTCCTCGAAGAAGGCCATCCACTCCTGGGCCCGGGTCTCATCGTCCTCGTAGATCATGTGAGGCGCGCCTTGAAATGTGACCCCTCGCGCCAGTAGCGCCGTGTGCGCCGCGCGGATCTCGGGCACCGCGAAGTAGAGGATCGAGCCTGGTCGCCACTTCTCCTCGTCGACGCGGTGGAGGTAAATCCGGGTTCCACCCGCATCGAAGAACGCGAGATCACCGAACGTGAAGACATGTGGCAGCCCCAGCACGTCGCCGTAGAAGGTCTCTGCGCGCCCGACGTCGCGGATGTAGAGCGACACCTGGCCAATCCGCTCCAACGCCAGAGTGTCAATCGGCATCGGTTGCTCCTTTCGTTTGCTCATTGGGCTGGTCGCCGGAAAGCCGGGCCAGTGGCGCAGCTCCGCGATCCCTCGCACGCCGAGCTTGCCGGCGATGTTCCGCACGTGGTACTTCACCGCGTCGAGGCTGGTGCCCCGCCGATCGGCGATCGTCCGGCGGCTCATGCCGTGTCGCAGCAGGTCGAGCACCCTCCACTCGGTGGGCGTCAGCACGTCGGGGTGAGGCGGCCGGCCGCGACCGCATCGATTGACCACGCAAAGCAGCGTAGCTTTCCGAGGCCGCGAATTACCCTCCCCCCGGCGCAGCCCTAGAGGCGGACCTTGGGCGGGTTGTGGTAATCCCACATGTGGACGGTGTCGATGAATCGGACCATGCCGCGCCGGTAGGCCATCACCAGCGAGTGGGTGCGGGCGCCGCCGCCGAAGAAGCGGACGCCACGCAGCAGCTCGCCATCGGTGACCCCGGTGGCGCAGAACACGACGTTCTCGCCGGATGCCAGGTCGTTCGTCATGTAGACCCGCTCGCTGTCGTCCACGTCGACGCCCATGCCCCGCGCTCGCTCCTTCTCCTCGTCGCTGCGCCATTTGAACTTCGCCTGGATCTCGCCACCCAGGCACTTCAACGCGGCCGCGGTGAGCACACCCTCGGGAGCGCCGCCCGTGCCCATCACCGCGTGCACGCCGGTGCCTGACACCGCCACGCTGATGCCGGCGGTCAGGTCACCGTCGCCGATCAGCTTGATCCGCGCACCCGCCTGGCGCACATCGCGGATCAGCTGCTCGTGGCGCGGGCGGTCGAGGATGACGACGGTGATGTCCCACACGTTGCGTCCCAGCCGTTCGGCGATGGTCGCCAGCGTCTTGGCGACCGGGTCGTCGATGCTCACCTGCCCGGCCACCTGCGGGCCGACGATCAGCTTCTGCAGGTAGGTATCCGGCGCGTGCATGAGCCCGCCGGGCTCGGCCGCGGCCAGTACCGCCGTGGCATTCGGCGATCCGGTGGCCACCAGGTTGGTCCCCTCCAGCGGGTCCACTGCGATATCGACCGATACGGCCGCGTCGATGTTGCCAACCTGCTCGCCGATGAAGAGCATCGGCGCCTGGTCCCGCTCTCCCTCGCCGATCACGATGGTGCCGCTGATGTCGGCCTCGTCCATCGCCTTGCGCATTGCCTCGACGGCGGCGTGATCGGCCCCCATTCGGTCGCCGCGTCCCATCAGCCGCGCCGCGGCAATGGCGCCCGCCTCCGTGGCGGCGACCGCGTCGACAGTGATGAGCTTGTCCATCGGTCTTAATGCTTGAAGTGGCGGCGCCCGGTGAAGACCATCGCCATGTGATGCCGATCCGCGACCTCGATCGCCATCTCGTCGCGGATGCTGCCGCCCGGCTGGATGATGGCCGTTACCCCCGCCTGCGCCGCGATCTGAATTCCATCGGGGAAGGGGAAGTAGGCGTCGCTGGCCATGACCGAGAGCGGAGCCCGTTCGCCAGCCTTGCGCAGGGCCACCTCGACGCTCACCACGCGTGACGGCTGACCGGCCCCCATGCCGACCATGGCGTGCTTCTTGGCCAGCACGATCGAGTTGCTCTTGACGTGCCGCACCGCCCGCCACGCAAAAAGGAGGTCGGTGAGCTCCTCCAGGGTTGGCCTGCGCTGAGTCACGACCTGGAGCTTGTTGCGGTCCTCCTCCAAGTTGTCGAAGGTCTGGACCAGCAGTCCGCCGCCGATCCGCTTGAAGTCGAAGTTCCCGATCCCCAGCTCCTGTCCTTCTTCCTCTGCCGGTGGCACCTCGATGATCTCGAATCCCTTTTTGGTGCGCAGGATCTCGAGAGCCTCCGGGGTAAAGCCCGGTGCCACGATCGCCTCGAAGAATCCGGGCCGGATGGCGCGAGCCGTCGCGTCGTCCACGATCCGGTTGGCGCCGATGATCCCGCCGTACGCCGACACGCTGTCGCCCTCCAGGGCCAGGCGGAACGCCTCGGCCAGGTCGACCACGCTCGCCAAGCCACACGGGTTGCCGTGCTTCACGATCGTGACGGTCGGGGTCTTGAAGTCGCTGGCAATTGACCAGGCGGCGTCGAGGTCGAGCAGGTTGTTGAAGCTCAGATCCTTCCCCGCGATCTGCCGGGCGCTGGCGATCGAGGATCCGCGATACCCCGGGTCGGCATAGAAGGCGCCCAGCTGGTGGGGGTTCTCGCCGTAGCGCAGGTCGGCCTTCTTCTCGACGACCAGCGTGAGCCGGCTCGGAAAGAGCGTGCCCGCCTGCTGGTTCAGGTAGCTGGCGATCTGCGCGTCATAAGCCGCGGTCAGGGCGAAGGCTTCGCCCCCCAGCTTCTGGCGCGTCTCCGGGCTGACCGACCCCTGCGACTTGACGTCGCGCAGGACCGATGCGTACTGGGTCGGGCTGCTCACGGCGGCGACGCCGGGGAAGTTCTTGGCGGCCGCCCGCAGCAGGGCGACACCGCCGATATCGATCTGTTCAAGGGCCTGGTCGAGGCTGGTCCCGGGCTTCTGGACGGTCTGGGCGAACGGGTAGAGGTTGACGACCACGATGTCGATCGGCTCGATGCCATGCTCTGCCAGCTGGGCGAGGTGGTCGGGCTGGTCGCGGCGGGCGAGGAGCCCGGCGAAGATCTTGGGGTGAAGCGTCTTCACGCGGCCACCGAGGATCTCGGCCGCTTCGGTCACCTCGGCGACCGGCTTGACCTCGATGCCGGCCTCCGCCAGGTGCGCGCGGGTGCCATCAGTGGCGAAGCATTCGATCCCCGCGTCGATCAGCCCGCGGGCGAGCTCTACGATCCCCTCGCGGTCACTCACTGAGAGCAGGGCGCGCAATAGACGACCTCTTGTTGGTTGCGGGGCAGGGCGGCGTTCCGGGGGTTCGATTATACCGATGCGTCCCGACGCTCTTGCGTCCGTCGTCGTATTGCTGCCGGCAAGGGCTGCCGCATACTCCGCCGCATGGCTGGTCGCCGATGCGAGCGGCGTCTGGCGACGGATCCGTGCCGCCTGAGTCCCGGTGACTGAAGCTCGCGTGAACACCGGACGGCCGATGCTAGACTCGGCGACCCATGCAGCAGCTGCTCGATCCATTCACGCCCATCAACTTCCCCGACCTGTTCACGCTCATGTGGGTTGGTGGGCTCGTGATCTCGGCGGGCGCGATCCTCGTCTACAACGCGGCCGGCCGCCGTTACCGCCGCTACCCTGCGATCCTCGCGCTGCACGAGTGGATCTTCTGGGCGATCATCATCAGCTGGGGGATCGTGCCGCTGCTGGTCGTGATCCACGTGCCTCTGCTGCTGCTCCTGCTGATCGTGCTGCCGGGCATGGCCGTCGCCGTGTGGGCCACTTTCGTAAAGTTCCCACCGATCATCGCTGCCGCGAACAGCGAGATCCGTCGTCAGCGGTTTGTGCCGCCGCCTCGCCGCGAGGTGCGTGAGCGCCCCAAGCCCACTCCCGCCGGGCGTCGCCGCCGACACCGCTAGGGTTCGGCTCGACGCGCTGTTAGGCGGTGCGTACCGGCTCCGGCGCCGTCCCGGGGCCCATCGGCTCGCTCGGCGACGCGGCCTGCTCGAAGACGATCTTCCCGTCGCGCCCATCGATGCGAACTCTGTCGCCGGGTAGAAACTCGCCGGCCAGGAGCTTGCGCGCAAGGGGGTTCTCGACGAGGCGCTGCAGCGCGCGCCTCAACGGTCGGGCACCGTACGCGGGCTCATAGCCCTCGCGCGCCACCAGCTCGCGGGCGGCATCGGTCATCTCGAGCGAGAGGCCGGCATCGGCCAGGCGCTTCTCGAAGGTCTTGACCAGCATGCCAACGATCTCCGCGAGCTGTTCGGCGTCGAGCGGGCGGAAGACGATGATCTCGTCGACCCGGTTCAGGAACTCCGGGCGGAAATGGTCGCGCAGCGAGTTTCGAACGCGCTCGGCAGCACCCTCGAAGGCATGTGGTCCGGCGTCGGAGGCCTCCACCAGCATGGCGGAACCGATGTTCGAGGTCATGATCAGCACGGTGTTCTTAAAGTCGACCGTTCGACCCTGTGAATCGGTCAGACGGCCGTCATCGAGCAGCTGGAGCAGCACATTGAACACATCTGGATGGCCCTTCTCGATCTCGTCGAAGAGGACCACCTGGTATGGCCGCCGACGGACCGCTTCGGTCAGCTGGCCGCCCTCCTCGTAGCCGACGTAGCCTGGCGGCGCGCCGACCAGCCGCGAGACGGCGAACTTCTCCATGTACTCGCTCATATCGATGCGGACCATCGCGTTCTCGTCGTCGAACAGAAACTCGGCGAGCGCGCGGGCGAGCTCCGTCTTCCCGACTCCGGTCGGGCCCAGGAAGATGAAGGAGCCGATCGGCCGCCTCGCATCCTTCAGGCCGGCACGGGCCCGTCGGATGGCGTCCGAGACGGCGATCACAGCCTCGTCCTGGTTCACCAGGCGCTGATGCAGGCGCTCCTCCATCTTCAGCAGCTTCTCCGTCTCACCCTCCATCAGCCGAGCGACCGGGATTCCGGTCCAGCGCGCGACCACCTCGGCGATGTCGTCCGCGTCGACCTCTTCCTTGAGTAGCAGGGTTCCGCCTGCCTTGAGCTCGTGCAGCCGCTTTTCGTCGGCCTCGAGCTTCCGCTGCAGCTCGGTCGCGCGGCCGTAGGTGAGCTCCGCGGCGCGCGCGAAGTCGGCGGCACGCTCCGCGGCCTCGATCTCCGGCGTCAGGCGCTCGAGCTCCTCGCGGGTCTCGCGAATGCCCTGCACGACCTCCTTCTCGCGCTCCCAGGCGGCCTTCATCGCGTCGCCACGCTCGCGCAGGTCGGCCAGCTCCCGTTCGAGCGCCTGGAGCCGTGCCCTCGACGCTTCGTCCTTCTCCTTGCGCAGCGCCTCGCGCTCGATCTCGAGCTGCGTCCGGCGCCGCTCGATCTCGTCGAGCTCGGCGGGCATCGAGTCCATCTCCATCCGCAGGCGCGCGGCCGCCTCGTCCACCAGGTCGATCGCCTTGTCGGGCAGGAAGCGGCCGGAGATATATCGGTCCGAGAGGACGGCGGCGGCGACCAGCGCAGAGTCAGTGATCCGCACCCCATGGTGCACCTCGTAGCGTTCGCGCAGGCCGCGCAGAATGCTGATCGTGTCCTCGACGCTGGGCGGCTCGACGATGACCGGTTGGAAGCGGCGCTCAAGCGCGGCGTCCTTCTCGATGTGCTTGCGGTACTCGTCGAGCGTCGTCGCGCCAATGGTGTGGAGCTCGCCGCGGGCCAGCATCGGCTTCAGGAGGTTCGAGGCATCCATCGACCCCTCGGCGGCGCCGGCGCCAACGACGGTGTGCAGCTCATCGATGAAGAGGATGATCTGACCATCTGAGTCGGTGATCTCCTTGAGGACAGCCTTCAGGCGCTCCTCGAATTCGCCGCGGTACTTCGCCCCGGCGACCAGCGCGCCGAGGTCGAGAGCCACGACCCGCTTGTTACGGAGTCCCTCTGGCACGTCGCCGCGCACGATCCGCTGGGCCAGCCCTTCAGCGATCGCGGTCTTGCCGACCCCAGGCTCGCCGATCAGCACCGGGTTGTTCTTCGTTCGGCGGCTGAGCACCTGGATGACGCGGCGGATCTCCTCGTCCCGGCCGATCACCGGGTCCAGGATCCCGCGGCGTGCGGCCTCGGTCAGGTCCCGGCCGTACTTCTCCAGGGCCTCGTACGTCGCCTCCGGGTTCTGGCTTGTCACGCGCTGCGAACCTCTGATCGTGGTCAACGCTTCCAGGACCGATGCCGGCGTCAGGCCGGCCTCTCGCAGGATGCGCCCCGCGCTGCTCTCGGCGGCGGTCTCCAGGATCGCCAGCAGCAGGTGTTCGGTGCTGACGTAGTCATCATGCATCCGCTCGGCAATCGGGTGCGAGTCGGAGAGGATCCGTCGGGCGTCGTTGGAGAGCGTGAGCTGGGCCGATGCGCCCTGCACCTTCGGAAGGTGCTCGAGCTCCTCGCGGAGCTTCGCCGCCACGTCAGCAGGGTCGGCGCCGGCCCGCTCCAGGACTGACGGCACGACGCCGTCGGCCTGCTCGACCAGGGTCAGCAGCAGGTGCGCGGCCTCGAGCTGGGCGTGGCCCTCCGCCTCCGCGAGCTGCTGTGCCTCGAGAATCGCGTCTTGTGCCCGCTGCGTGAACCGTTCGATGCGTATGGCTCAGTGCACCTTTCTGCGCGGGTCTGGCTGCGGGTGAGCCTTCGCGAACGCCGCGAAGTCCTTGCGGTCCGCCTCGTCGAGCTTTGGCAGCACGATGCGTACCCGGACGAGCAGATCGCCCTTCTCGCCGCCGCGCTTGGGCAATCCCCGCCCGGGGAGCCGGATTTCCTGTCCGTTCTGCGTGTTGGGGCGGACGCGCAGCTTCACCTGCCCGGTCGGCGTCGGCACCGGCACTTCGGCGCCCAGCAGTGCCTCGTCGAGGGAGATGGCCAGCTCGGTGCGCAGGTCGGCCCCCATCCGCTCGAAGCGTGGATCGGGCTTCACCCGCACTGTGAGGTACAGGTCACCCGTCGCGCCGTTGGCGCTCATCCCGCCGCCGCGCAGCTTGATGCGGGCCCCGTCTGCGACCCCGGGGGGAATCTGCACCTGCAACCGCCGCCCGTTGACGTCGACCATCCGTTCAGTCCCACGCGCGACCTCGGCGAGCGTCACCTCGGCCTCAGCGCTGACGTCTGCCGGAAGGGAACGGCGCTGCCGGCCGGCCCCGAGCCCGCCCAAGTCCCCGAAGTCGAACCTCACGTCCTGTGGGCCTGGGCTGCCGCCGCTGAATCCGCCGCCGCCCGAGCCGCCGAAGAATTCACGAAAGAAGTCGCTGAAGCCTCCGGCCTCGTCTGCGTTGACGCGGCGGTATGTCCAGCGTGTGCCCCCCGGAGCGCCGCCGAAATTCGCCCAGTCACTGGCGCCGGCACCGCTGAAGTCGGTGTTGGCGTAGGCCTGCCAGTTCGCTCCGAGCTCGTCGTAGCGCTTGCGCTTCTCCGGGTCGAGCAGGACCGCCTGCGCTTCGTTGACCTCTTTGAACCTGCGCTCCGCGCTGGCGTCGCCGGGGTTGCGGTCGGGATGGAGCTGCCGTGCCAGGCGCCGGTAGGCCTTCTTGATCTCGGCCTCCGACGCCGTCTTCGGCACGCCAAGGACCTCGTAGTAGTCCTTGTACTCCATCTTCGACCGATGCTCAGGCGGTCCCGGCGGCCGGCTGATCCACCTCCGCCGGTTTGTTCGTCGCCGCGATGGGCGCCTCCCGTTTGGTAGCTCGACGCGCCGCCCGCCGCCCGACGCGCTGCTGGCGCGCCGCGCGCTCCGCCTTGATCCGGGTCGCCGGTCGCGCGGAGTCGATGAGCGCTTCAGCCAGCACCTCGTCCATCGTCTCGACCGGCACGATGCGCAGCTGGCTGCGCACCTCCTCGGGCACGTCGACGAGGTCCTTCTCGTTGCGTCGCGGGATGAGCACCGTCTTGACGCCAGCCAGGTGCGCGGCCAGCAGCTTCGACTTGAGGCCGCCGATCGGCAGAACTCGCCCCCGCAGGGTGATCTCACCGGTCATCGCCAGGTCGCGGCGCACCGGCTTATCGGTGAGCAGGCTGGCCATGGCGGTCGCCATCGTGACACCGGCCGATGGACCGTCCTTGGGGGTCGCGCCGGCGGGCACGTGGATGTGCAGGGTCAGCTTCTCGAAGATCGAAGGATCGATCCCGAGCTCCTTCGTCCGCGCCCGGATGAAGGAGAGCCCGGCACGCGCCGACTCCTTCATCACGTCACCCAGCTGCCCGGTGAGGATGAACTCGTCCTTGCCCTCCATGCTGGTCGCCTCGACCTGCACGATGTCGCCGCCCGCCTCCGAGACCACGAGCCCGGTCGCCATGCCGATCTGGTCCTCCGAGTCGAGCTCGCCGTACTCGAAGCGCGCCGGACCGAGGTATTCCTCCAGCTCCTCCGGCTTGACCACCACCCGCACGCCCGCACCGTCACCGGCGACACGGCGCGCCACCTTGCGGTTGATGTTCGCGATCTCGCGCTCAAGGTTTCGGACGCCCGCCTCTTTGGTGAAGGCCTGGATCAGACGGATCATCGCCGGCTCGCTGATATCGAGCTGCTCCGCGGTGAGGCCGTGGTTCTCCAGTTGCTTCGGGACCAGGAATCGCTGAGCGATGCGCAGCTTCTCGAGCTGGGTGTAGCCCGGCAGCTGGATCACCTCCATCCGGTCACGCAGCGCCGGAGGGATCGTATCGAGCATGTTGGCGGTGGCGATGAAGAGCACCTTCGAGAGGTCGAACGGCACTTCCAGGTAGTTGTCTTGGAATGAGAAGTTTTGCTCCGGATCGAGCACCTCGAGCAGCGCGCTGGACGGGTCGCCGCGGAAATCCATGCCGACCTTGTCGATCTCATCGAGCATGAAGACCGGGTTGGCGGAGCCGGCCGTCTTGATGTTCTGGATCACCCGACCGGGCAGCGCGCCGATATAGGTGCGCCGATGGCCTCGAATCTCAGCCTCATCGTGGATCCCGCCGAGGCTCATGCGCACGAACTTGCGGCCCATGGCCCGCGCAATGCTTCGACCGAGGGAGGTCTTTCCCACGCCGGGAGGACCGACGAAGAGCAGGATGGGACTGCGGATCTTCTCGGCCAGCTTGCGCACGGCCATGTACTCGACGATCCGCTCCTTGGGCTTCTCGAGGCCGTAGTGATCCTCGTTGAGGACGCGCTCGGCATCGGTCAGGTCCAGGTTGTCGTCGGTTGAGACGCCCCACGGCAGGCCAACCAGCCAGTCGACGTAGGTGCGAATAACGCCTTGCTCGGGGCTCGCGCTTGGGATCCGCGAGAGGCGGTCGACCTCCTTGAGCGCCTTCTCCTTGACCTCATCGGGCATGGCCGAGGCTTCGACTCGCTCACGCAGCTCGGTGGCCTCGGCGACCGCCGGGTCGTCCTCGCCCAGCTCCTTCTGGATTGCCTTCATCTGCTCGCGCAGGATGTACTCGCGCTGGGTCTTGTCCATCTCGGACTTGACCTCGCTCTGGATGCGGCCCTTCAGCTCGAGGACCTCGATCTGCTTGGCGAGGAATTGGCTCACCAGTCGGAGGCGCTCCGGGACGCTCACCGTCTCGAGCAGCTCCTGGCGCTGCTCGGTGGTCATATCGGGGCTGTACGCCACCATGTCGGCGAGTAGCCCGCCATCGCTGATATTGCGTGCCGCTACCGCCACCTCCGGCGGTACCGACGCGCCCGAGGTCACGTACTGCTCGATCTGCCCCTGGACCGATGCCATCAGCGCCTCGACCTCGAGGGTCTTGGCCTGATCGTCGTCGACCAGCTCGATGCGGGCCTCGAGATGCGGGTCTGTCTGGACGAGGTCGAGCAGCCGGATGCGGCGCTGACCCTGCACAATCGCGCGGATGGTGCCGTCCTGCAGACGGATCACCTGCGCGATTTTGGCCAGAGTGCCGATCGAGTAGAGCTCGTCGACGTGTTGGACCTCTTCGGTCTCGTTCGAGCGCTGGGTGATCAGCGCCACCGGCTGCGAGCTGCGCACGGCGCGGTCCAGGGCTCGCACGCTACGGTCTCTTCCAACCTGCAGCGGAACAATCATCTCCGGGAAGATCACGGTATCCCGCAGGGCGACGAGCGGCAGCACCTGGACCCGCTCCAGGCTCTCACTCGGGGTCTCGTTCTCGTTCTTGATCTCGTCTTCCACTTGGTTCACGTGCTCCTTAGGTCGAGGTCGTCGGCGGTTTCGTGCGCGTCGTCCTCTGCGTCGGGTTCGACATCAGCTTCATCAAACAGCTCGTAGACCTGGATCTTGCCGAGCGCTTCCAACTGAAAGATGACTTTGACGCCCGCCAGGTTCACCCCCTGGCGTCGGGTGAGAAAGCGGATGATCCGCACCCGCTCGATATCTGCCTCGGAATAGAGGCGCAGGTTGTTCCGTCGATGAGGACAGAGGAGTCCCTCTTCCTCGTAGATGCGGAGGGTCCGCGGATGGACGCTCGCCAGCTCCGCGGCGATGCTGATGAAATACCGGGGCCGCTCGAGAGCTCGACGGTCAGTCTCGCGGACCGACCGCCGCGTTCCAGTGACGTCACGCACCCGACGTGTCATCCGTGTTGCGCCAGCTGATCGGTTTCACGCATGAATGCGTGCAGAGCCGGTTCATTGCCCGGTGCAGCGTGACGATCTCCCCGAGCGAGTCGCTTTGAATCAAGTTTGCCATCGCTTCTTGCAGTCTCCATCAAACGACTGCGCGTTGGGTCGCACGACTGAATCGGTGCGTGGCATGACCATAATCATTGACATTATCGTTGTCAAGAGGTCTTACAGAGGTTCGGCGGCCCTAACCTCGCCCGGCTGCGCGCACGACCTCGTCAACGCGCCATCGCCGGGCGCCGACGTCGATGCCTAGAAGGGTCGCCGTGGGCGTGCTACGCAGCCGGATCGTGAGCAGGTTGCCCTCGGAGACCGGTACCAGCTCGCTCCCGTCGAAGATCCCGATGAACCGAGACGGGCGCGACACGTAGTGCACGCGTTCGGCGATCGCGACGGCGCTGGCGCGGTCCGCGGTAACGAGCCGGACACGCACCCCCGCGAGATTGGGTGAGGAGTCCGCGCAGTCGGCAGCGAGGAAGACTGCCGAGCAGAGGCCGCCTTCGGCGGCGAACCGGTCGAGCGCGGCCGCAGGCGAGCCCGCGCTCGCCGCGACGAGCCAGAAGCCGGTACCCCACAGAAGCAGCGGGATCCCGAGCCAGGCGATCGCGGCGGCCGGCGAACCGCTGGGGGTGGGGGCGATGGCGCCTTGGCTGCGCTGCGCCCGTCGGTACGCGCCGACCGCCTGGATGGCCCAGACGACGATGAAGGCGAGGCCGGTCAGGTACGGAATCAGGTAAAGCGTCGAGTCGGCGAGGCCAAGGGTCAGCCCCGCGACGAGCATTGCCCCGAGCAGCTCCGCGGCGAGCCAGCCAATGGCAGCTGCGCGCCGCCCGAGGGCAAGGTCGCCGAGCCCCCACGCCAGCAGCGCGCGCCCGAAGACGTGGTCTGGCGCGGCCGGCGTCACTCGCCGATGAGGAGTGCCCGCAGCTCCGCCTCGCGCTCAGCCGAGGTCACTGCCAGCAGCTTGTCACCGCTACGCAGGCGCGTGTCGGGCCGCGTGGTGAGGGCATGCTCGTCGCGGATCAGCACTGCGATGGTGCTGCCCTCCGGCAGCTCCAGCTCGCGCAGCTCCTTCCCGACGGCGGGCGAGTCGGCGTCGATCTGGGCCTCGACGATCTGCAGCTCACCGCCCTCGAGCTCGGCGAGGTGGAGCAGGTCGTGAATCGGGATATCGTGCTCAATCACGCCCAGGATGCTGCGCGTCGGACTGACCGTCTCGTCGATCGCCAACTGGCGGAAGAGCTTCTCGTTCTTGGGATCGTTGACGCGGGCGATCGCGCGTGGCACGTTAAAGCGCATCTTGGCGACCTGGCAGGCGGCCAGGTTCACCGCGTCGTCACCGGTCACCGCAGCGACGACATCGGCCCGACCCATTCCGGCCTCCGCCTGGTAGCGGCCCTCGCATCCGTCATTCGCCACCACGATGCTACCCAGCTCGTCGGCGATCTGCCGCGCTCGGTGTGGCTCCTCCTCGATCATCACCACCTCGTGCCCGGCGACGAGCAGCTCTTTCGTGAGGTAGTAGCCGACGTTCCCCCCGCCGATCACCACGACGTACACCCCTACTTGCCTCCTGCCGGGGCGTGCCCATGCTCGGCGGCGATCGCCGAGCGAGCCTCCCCCTCAGCCCGCGTCCCCGGCGGGGGAGCGCCCCGGAGTGGTTCCGCGGTCGCGGCCTGCACGAAGCCGTCGGCGGTCGCCTCGTAGCCATGCTCCGCCGCCGCGACAAGCGCATCCGCCAGGATCACCGTGCGGCAGATCGTTTCCAGCCCCAGCGCGCGGTACGCCTCCGCGCGAAGGGGGTCGTTGATCTTTGTGATGACCCGCGGCACGCCGAAGATGTGCTTGCCGAGCTGCGCAGCGAGTGCGTTGCGGTTGTCGCCTTCAGTCAGGGCCATCAGCAGCTCGACCTGCTCCGTGTGCGCGCCGCGGAGCGTGTCCTCGTCGGTCCCGTTGCCGCGGACCGTCTCGCCGCCAAAGCTGGAGGGAAGCCGATTGAAAGCCTGCGGGTTGACGTCGATCACGGTCACCTGGTGGCCGCGTGCATCCAGCTCAGCGGCCGTCTTGGCCCCGACTCGCCCGCACCCGATGATGAGGACTCTGGTCATGGCGTCTGTGCCAGCTCCTTCGTTTCCGCCCGCAAACACCATACCGGCGCAGTGGAGTTCCGCATCACGTACGGGACGGTGCGGCCGGCGTCCCACTGTCCGCCGAAGCGCTTCTTGTAGCGTAGACCCATCAGGATCAAGTCGGCGTTGAACTCGTTCGCGTCGTCCACGATTGCGGCTCCGGCGGCTCGCGCCTGGACGGTCGAGGTCCGGACCGCGATCTTCTGACCCTCAAGGAACTGTTCCGCCCCACGCAGGATCCCCTCCGCGCGTGCGAGCGACTCGTCGTCCTGCATGTCCAGCTGCCGATCGAACGGCACCTCGATGACGTGCAACAGCGACGCCTCACCCGGATGAGCGGTGAGGAGCATGGATGCAAGCTTGAGAGCCGGAGCGTCGACCTCATCACCCGAGAGGGGCAGCAGGATTCGGTCGAAGGCGAGCAGCGCGCCCGGCTTCTCATGGTGACGGCGAAAGACCATACGGCCGGTATCCTACGCCGCCGTCACCGGCCGTAGGCGAGGCGCTCGGCGAGCCGCGGCGGCAGATCGGCGTCCCGGATCAGGCGCTGCGTTAGCTCGACCTGATAAGCAACCCGCCGGAACTCGAGGCTGCCGCTTTCCGGATCCAGGAGCATGTATGAGGCGGCTGGGTTGCCGTCGCGCGGCTGCCCGACGCTGCCGGGGTTGATGAGGCATCGCTGGCCATCGAGGATGATCTGCTCGTGAGGCACGGCCCGAACGGTCTCAACTGCGCCATCGACCTCGCGGAAGACGATGGGCAGATGTGTATGCCCGAAGAGGCAGAGCCGGGTCTCGAAGGCGGCCAGGTTCTCGGCGGCGACCGAGGCTGAGGCGATGTACTCCCAGACCGGATCCCGCGGCGAGCCGTGCACCGCGGTCAGCTCACCATCACGGCGAACCTCGGGCAGCGTGGCGAGGTAGGTGCGCGCGTTGTCGTCGATCACCTGCGCGGTCCACGCGATGGCCAGGGCCGCTTCCGGGTTGAAATCGCCTGGATCGACGGTCCCGATGGCCGCCCCGTCATGGTTGCCCAGCACCGAGCGCGCTCCCATCGCCTGTAGGATGCGGATCACCTCGTTGGGCTGGGGTCCGTAGCCCACGATGTCGCCAAGGGCCCACACCTCGTCGATGGCGGGGAGGTCGTTCTGCACCGCTTCGAGCGCGGCGAGATTG
>JALYTG010000132.1 GCA_030854405.1 Chloroflexota bacterium
TCTCCAGTGCCTGCGCGGATGGCTGTCGTCGGAACGCGCCGAAGCTCTGTGCCATGAATGTTGCCTTGGCCGCAATGGCCGGAAGGGCCTCCGGACGACCCGCGCGCGCCGCCTGGGCCGCTCGCTGGTATGCCTCGATCGCGTCGTCGCCATGGAAGAGCGCTTCGTGATCGTCGCCGAGCGCCTCGAGGGCCATGGCCCGCTCGGCATCGGAGTCCGCGAGCTCCAGCGCCTGGCCGTGCAGGTCGACTGCCTTTCCGACCGCAAACCTGCGCCGCGCGCCCGCGCCGGCAGCCACGAGCGACTGGAAGGCTCGGCGCCGAATCGTCTCGCGCCGCTCCGGGTCGGCACCCCAGGCCAGGTCCGCATCCGCGCCGCCCACGGCCGACCGGTAGTGATATGCCACGAGCTCGCCCATCTCGTCGAGGCGCTCCCCAGCGAGGCGCTCGATCCACTCGCCGACCTCGGCGTGCGCGACGGCGCGCCGGGCCTTCGGAACCGCCGCATAGGCGACGTCGCGAATGAGCGCGTGCCGGAACAGGTATTCGACCTGGCCGGGGAGCGTGGAGGTTGGACGCGCGACGACCAGCCCGCGGCGCTCGAGATTCCGCAGCAGAGTGGCAGCATCGCCGGTGCCTCGCCCGCCGCCGAGGGCCGCCTCCCAGAAGGCGCGACCCACCACCGCCGCATCCTGAAGAACCCGTTTCTCCTCGGCCGGCAGTCCATCGATGCGGGCGGCCAGCAGCGCGTGGATGGTGTCGGGGAGCTCGACGTGCGCGGCCGAGCCCGTGGCCACCCATCGGTCCTTGGCGCGCATGATCGCCCCCTCATCGATGAGGCGTCGGAGGATCTCCTCCAAGAAGAATGGATTTCCCTCGGCGCGAGCGAGGATCTCCGCTCGGAGGCCGTCGGGGAGGTCCTGGATGTCGAGCAGGGCGTCGACCAGCGTGGTGCTCTGCGCCTCGGTGAGCGGTCGCAGCGTGAGCGCCGTGGCGCCCGAAGCCGTTCCGAACCCGGGGTGCTGTTCGGCAAACTCGGGCCGCGCGGTGGCAAGGATCAGCACGCCGCCCGTCGCCCTGGTGCCAATCTGCTCGACCATCTCGAGCAGCTGGTCATCGGCCCAGTGCAGGTCCTCGATGACCAGGACCACCGGGCTGGCGTATGCCAGGGCGCTGACGAACCTGGGCCAGGCGCGCGCCATGACGTCGGCCAGCTCGCGCGGCTCGAGCCCGGCGAGCGGGCTCCCGGGAAGCGAGATGTTCGCGGTGGCGGCGAGGGCGGCGATCGTCTCGTCGACCTCGGGGACACCCATCGCCAGCGGCTGCAGCAGACTTGTCAGCGCCTCGCGCAGCTTGTCGCGTGAGGCCTCGGCGCTGTCGCCGAGGCTGATATCACAAGCCGCCCGCAGGATCTCGCCCAGGGCCCAGAAGGTGATCCCGTGGCCGGCGGCGAGGCAACGACCGCGCAGGATCCTGACGTCGGTCCGACGTTGTTCGGCGCCGATGAGCGTCTCACGCACCAGGCGGCTCTTGCCGATGCCCGCGGGCCCGTGGACGAGCACGAGCCGCGGCTCAGCGGCCTCTTTCGCCTCGTCGAGCAGGCCGAGCACGGCGCCCAGCTCACGCTCGCGGCCGACCATCGGTGCCTGGAGGCCGGGTATCCCCCGCGTCGCCTCGGGTCGCCCCTCGAGCAGCCGGCGAGCCGGGATCGGCTCGGGCTTTCCCTTGACCGCGAGCCTCACCGGCTCGCCGAACGCGAACGCGTGACGGGCGGCGAGATAGGTGCGCTCGCCGACCAGCACGGAGCCGGGGTCGGCGGACTGCTCGAGCCGAGCCGCGACATTGACGGCATCACCTGAGACGATCAGCTGACCCGATGCCGCTCCGCCCTGGGGTGCGACGACTTCGCCGGTGTTGACACCGATGCGGATGCGGAGCGATACGCCGTGCCGACGCAAGAGCTCCTCGTTCACCGACTCGAGCCGCTCCAGCATCTCGAGGGCCGCATGGAGCGCGCGTTCGGCGTCGTCCTCGCGCACCAGCGGGGCGCCGAAGACGGCCATGATCGCGTCGCCGATGTACTTCTCCAACGTCCCGCCCCACGAGCCGATGACCGCCGACATCGCGGCGAAGTACTCCGCCAGGAGGGCGCGCAGTCGCTCGGGGTCGAGCTGGTCGCCGAGCGCCGTTGAGCTCGTGACGTCGGCGAACAGGACGGTCACGAGCTTCCGTTCCTCGCTACCGGCCTGTTCAGGCTCGAGGCTCGCGCCGCAGCTGTCGCAGAACCGCGCAGCGTCGCGCACCGACGCGTCACACCGCGGACAGGTTGTCACGCGCCGATTATCCCGCGCCTACGCGGTGCCGAAGAGCCCTCGCAGGCCGGTCTCCAGGTCGCGGGGCTCGTAGCCGAGCTCACGGCGCGCCTTCGCGTCGCTCGCCCAGTAGGTGACGCCGTCGCTGGCGCTGATCAGCTCACCGAGATTCGTTCGATTGCCGAGCAGGGGGCCGATGAGGCCGGCCGGCGCGGCGAGCGCCCGCACCAACCATGCGGGGACGGTCACGCGTGGCGGCCGCTTCCCAGCGGATACTGCCGCCTTGCGGACGATCTCCCCGAGCGTCGTGATCTCACCGCCAAGCACGTACGCCTCGCCGATGCGTCCGCGATCGCTGGCCAGGGTGATTCCAGCGGCCACGTCGTCGACATGGACCATGTTCATGCCGAGGTCCGGAAAGGTGACGGCGCGGAGCTGGCCTGCGGCCGCCTGGCGCATCACGGCGCCGATCGCCGAGTGATCGCCGGGCCCGTAGACGCCGCCGGGCAGCGCGATCATTAGCGGTGCGCCGGCCGCGATCCGCGCCTCGGCGAGCAGGTGGGCGAGCTGCTTTGTCTCGTCGTAATAGGAGACGTAACGAGGCGGTTCGGGCCGACGATAGGTCTCGTCGACCACCCGCCCTCGGGTGTCGCCAAACGCGTTGATTGTCGAGACGTGGATGACGCGCGCCGCGCCTTCGGCTGTCGCAGCATCGAGCACGTTGGCGGTGCCGGCGACGTTCGCCTCGTACATCGCCTGGCGCTCGCTTGGCGGGATGCCGACGCGGTAGATGCCGGCGACGTGGAAAACGGCATCGCAGCCGGCCATCTGCTCGCGCAGCTGGTCGACGGAGGCCAGGTCGCCCTCGTGCAGCTGGCAGCCGAGCCCTTCGAGGATATCGGCTCGCGCGGTCGAGCGGACCAAAGCGTCGACCTCATCGCCCCGCTCGCGGAGCCGTCGAACCAATGCCAGGCCGATGAAGCCGCCCGCCCCGGTGACGAAGGCCCTCATCGGCCCTCGAACAGTCCTCGCAGGCGGTTCAGACTCGCTGCCATGTCGCCCTCGGCGGCTGAGGCGATCATCGGCTCCATGAATGAGGTCAGCATTGAGCCGCTGATTTCGGCGACGAGGTCGACGCGGCAGGTGTTCGGCTGCAGCGAGGTGACCTCGATGGTCGCATCGAGGGCGACACCGCTCACCTCGCTGTGCAGCCCGAGAAGTCGCGGTGGCTCGTAAGCAGTCACCTCGAGGGGCGCTTCGACGCGCTGGCCCATCAGCTCGCGCACGAGCGTTCCTTTGGCGCCGACGGCAACGGGGCCCGCATCTGTTCGTTCGACCGAGACGATGCCGGACTGCCAGCGCGGCAGCTCTTCGATCTTCGAGGCGACCGCGAAGACCTCGCCCGCCGGCGCGGGAATCTCCACGGTCTGTTCGACGCGACGCACGGGACAACGGTACCCGGTTTGAGATTCGGCGGTCAGCGGCCGGCGGCCAGCCTTCAACGGTGATCGGCTGAGCAGGGTCGGTGGTACTGGGCGCCGAAGCTAAGGACCGTCTGCGGGATCCACCTCGGCCGGGACCGGCGATCCGGGCTCGCCGCGCGCATCCGAATCGGATTCGTCGTCGGTGATCGGGTCCGAGATCGCATTCTCGCGTCGCGCGAGCAGCACGAAGGGCACGGCGACGGCCTGGATCCCGGCGGAGACGAGGTACGAGGTTGGATAGCCGAACACATCCGCCGTGCGACCGAGTGCGGGCTGGGCGACCACCCCGCCGGCCGATCCCATCAGGGCGTCGAACGAGAGGACAGTGGCGCGCTGCTCGGATGGGATGAGGCCGTTGAGGAAAGCCTGGCGCAGCGGCGCCTCGATCGCAAAGACCAGCGCCCATCCGGCCAAGAGCAACAACGCGATCCAGAAGCTGCTCACCAGCCCGACCAGCACCAGGAGGACGACATTCAGGATTCCGCCGATGATGAGAGCATCGGTGCGCCGGGTGAAGAAGCGCCGGACCCTGGAGACGATCAGCCCGCCCACGATCTGGGCCCCGGCGACAATCGCCGCGGCGAGGCCGGCGATTCCGTACGCCGTCTTATCACCGTACAGCTCGAGCAGATACGGCTGAGCGGCGTAGAAGACGTAGATGCCCGCGCCGAAGCTGAAGGGTGCGGCCAGCATCAGCCATCGAACGGGTGGCCGGCGAAAGCCACCGTCGACCGCCCCTCGGACCACGTTGCGAATCGCGGTCGTGGGGCTGACGTCCCGTTGCGGCGTGAAGCCGAGGTCGTGCATGAACCGCAGCGCGATCACCACGGTCACGCCAAGGATCGCTGCGCGGACCAGGTAGGGCACCCCCAGGTTGGTGGCCTGTGCAATGAGGCCGCCGGACACCGATCCGACGAGCATTGCGGCCCCGCCGATGGTCTGGGCGCGACCGAAGACATGTTCGAGATGGCCCTGGAAGCCGGTCGCCCTGAGGGCGTCGACCAGCCATGCCTCTGTCGCGCCGGAGAAGAAGGTGAACCCCAGGCCCAGCAGGATGGAAGCGATCGCCCAGCCCCACAGCGACGCGTGCAGCTGCCACATCACGAGGTAGAGGAGGGTGGAGAGAATCAGCGTCAAGGCGCCCAGGACGTAGGAGAACTGGCGACCGCGCGTATCGGCCACGACGCCGGTCGGAACCTCGAACAGGACCTGGCCCACGGTGAAGAAGGCGTTTGCGGCGAACGCCTCCGCGTTGCTGAGGCCGGCGTCCAGAAGGAAGAGGGTGTTGATGCCCCAGATGAAGGAAGCGGCGAGCGTGGTGAAGAGGGTCAGGGCCAGGTAGGTTCGCTCAACAGCCTGAGCGGGATCATTCGTCATTTCGTCTGCGCATCAAGCCGCCACGAGCCTGGTGGAAGGGGAAATGGTGGAGATGAGGGGACTCGAACCCCTGACCCCCGCGATGCGAACGCGGTGCTCTCCCAGCTGAGCTACATCCCCACGGGCGGCCGAGTATAGCAAAGGCTTGTCAGTAGAACAGTTGTTCTATTACACTGCCCGAATGACCCACCAATCCCTGGCCGATGCCGTCGAGTCGCTGCGCCACAAGGGTCTGCAGCAGGGTGTTGGGCCGATGCCGTTGGCGCTTCCCAGTGGCCATGCGGGGCTCGACGAGGCGCTACGGACCGGCGGCTGGCCGCGTGGCTCGCTGGCGCTGCTCGACGGGTCGGGCGCGACCACCCTGGCGCTCGGCTCGCTGGCCGCTTGCCAGCAGCGCGGCGGCCTGGTCGCCTGGCTCGATGGCGACGCAAGCTTCGATCCTGCCACCGCCGCTCGCCTTGGCGTTCGGCTGGAGTGGCTCCTCGTGGTGCGGCCGCACGACGCCGCCGAGGCGGTCGAGCTCGCCGCTTGGCTGGCTCGTTCCGGCACGATCGACGCCTTCGTGCTCGACCTCGGACGGCTCGAGGCCGCACGTGGCCTCGAGCGGCTGCCCGCGCTGCTGGCCCGAGCCGGGGGAATCGGCCTTCTCCTCGCGCGCGACCGGGAGGCGGCCGGCCGCGCGGCTAGCGTGCGTGTCGCGCTCGAGCGTCGGGCCTGGCTCGCTGTCGGCCGCGACCTGGTTGGGCAGCGGGTTGCCGCCACGGTCGTGCGGCACCGCTGGGCGCTGGCCGGCGGTCGTGCTGAGCTGGACCTGTGGTTCGTCGAGGGTCGGCGGATCGACCCGCTGCTGCCGTCGCTCGCCGCGCCGCTTGGCGACGTGATCGAGGAGCGCCCGGCGCTGCGCGTCCTCTCCGCCTAGCCATGACGCGGCTGCTCTGCCTCGTCTGGCCGGATCTGCGCGCGCCCGATGCGGACCCAACGCCCCTCGAGCCGATGCTCGACGCGCTCGACGACCTCTCCCCGCGGATCGAGGCGGTCGCTCTCGGAGTCGCCCTGCTCGACGTGACCGGGCTCGGGCCGCTCTTCGGCTCCGAACGACGGATCGCGGCACGCGCCGCAGCGCTGGCGCGCGAGGTGGCGCCGCTTCCGTTGCGCGCGGGGATCGGCGACAACCGCTGGCTCGCCGCGCTGGCCGCTCGGCTGGCACGTCGCTCGACGCCCGGGACAGCGGCTGCCTTCCATGCGCTCGAACGCTCGATGCTTGCCCAGCTCCCGCTCGCCCTGCTCCCCGCGGATGTCGCCACGCGCCAGCGCTTCATCCTCTTCGGGCTGACGACGATGGGGGAGCTGGCGGGATTGCCACGCTCAGCGGTCGGCGCCCAGTTCGGCGCAGTCGGCGAGCGGCTCCAGCAGCTCGCCCGCGGCGAGGATCCGCGGCCGCTCAACCCGCGACGTCGCCCCGAGCGGCTCGCCGCCCGGGCCGCTTTCGAGCCCCCGCTCGAGGGGATCGGGGCCGCAGCACTCACCCTGCGCCGTCTCTGCGCCGAGCTGTGCGAACAGCTCCGCGCCCGCCATCTTGCCCCCGGCCGCGCAACGGTTGCCCTGCGGCTGGAGGATGCGCCGCAGCTGAGCGTCGAGCAGACCTTCCC
>JALYTG010000133.1 GCA_030854405.1 Chloroflexota bacterium
ACGAGAGCTTGCCGATGCCCGCCGAAACCCTCGCGATCCACGCCCGCGCCGTGCGGCGCGTCTACAAGGCCAAGCCGGAGCCGATCACCGCTCTGGGCGGGGTCGACCTGGACGTCGAGCCGGGCGAGTACTTCGGGCTGCTCGGGCCGAACGGCGCCGGCAAGACGACTCTGATCAAGATCCTCACCACGCTCCTCCTGCCGACGAGCGGCACCGCCAGGGTGGCCGGTTTCGACGTGGTCAGCGAGACCGCCAAGATCCGCCGGGTCATCAACACGGTGGCCGGTGGAGAGCAGTCGGGCTACGGGCTCCTGACCGTGCGCGAGCAGCTCTGGATGTTCAGCCAGTTCTACGGCCTCCCCAACCGCGAGGGCTGGCGACGGGTCGACGAGCTGATCGAGATCGTGGGCCTGGCGGAGCGTCGACAGCAGAAGGTCCGCGCGCTCTCCACCGGCGAGCGTCAGAAGCTCAACTTCGCGCGCGGCCTGCTCAACGATCCGTGGGTTCTCTTCCTCGACGAGCCGACGCTGGGCCTGGACGTCAGCGCGGCGCGCGACCTCCGCGAGCACACGCTCCGCTGGAAGGCGACCGCACCAGGCCGCACGGTGCTCCTGACGACCCACTACATGGTCGAGGCCGACCAGCTCTGCGACCGGATCGCGATCGTCGACCACGGCCGCATCGTGGCGCTCGGCACACCCGCCGAGCTCCGGCGGCGGGTGCAGAGCGAGTCGATCTTCCGAATCGAGCTCGACCAGCTCCCCCGCAACGGCGGCTTGGCCATGCTGAACCAGCTCCCCGGGGTTCTGTCCGCGGTGCGCGCGGATGACAGCAGCGACGGCGATCGCGCCGGGGCCAGCTCGATTGCCTTGAAGGTGGCGCTCGCCAGCGACTCGGCCCTCACCAGCGTGGTGACATCGGTCGCAGAGCACGGCTCCAACCTGATCGGCCTCCAAAAATCGGAGCCGTCCCTCGAGGATGTCTTCGTCGAGCTGGTGGGCCGCGGCTTCGGCGAGGACCAGGAGGGCGAGAAAGCGTGAGCGGCTATGTCCATGCTCCTGCGCGAACCGCCCAGGAGGCCGCCAACTGGTCGCGGCGCCGGGTGATCGTTACCAATCTCCGTGCCGTCTTCGGTCGCGCGTACCCGCGGATCATCGGCTTGAGCCGCGAGCCCTCCTGGGTCTTCTTTGAGATCTTTCTCCCCTTCCTGGCGGTGAGCGCCTACGTCTTCGTGTATCGCGCGCTGAAGGCGCCCGAGGAATACATCGGCTTCGTGGTGCTGGGCGGCGCGATGACCGCCTTCTGGCTCAACGTTGTCTGGATGATGGCGGCCCAGTTCTTCTGGGAGAAGGACCAGGGAAACTTGGATCTCTACTTCACGGCACCGATGCACCTGATGAGCATCCTCGTCGGGATGGCGGTCGGTGGGCTGGTGATGACGAGCAGCCGAGCGCTGGCGGTGATCGGGATCGGCACGCTGCTCTTCGGCGTCACCTACCACGTGCAGGAGCCGCTGCTCCTGATCGCGGTCTTCCTGCTCACGATGGTCCCGCTCTATGGATTGGGGATGCTCTTCGCCAGCTGCTTCCTCCTCTGGGGCCGGGAGGCATATCACATCGCAGAGCTGCTCCAGGAACCGGTCTACTTCCTGGGTGGCGTGAACGTGCCGCTCCGGGCACTCGGCCCGATCTCTGGGCTCGTGATCGCCACGCTGCCACTGGCGGTCGGCCTCGACGCCATGCGGCAGCTCGCGTTCCCCGGTGCGCAGAGCAGGGGTGTACTGCCGGTCGGCCTCGAGGTGCTGATCCTTGTCGGCATGGGGGTCATATTCCTCATCGCCGCCCGGGCCGCCCTCGCCTACCTGGAGCACCTGGCCCGCCGTGAGGGACGGCTAACGCTCCGATGGCAGTAGACGCTCGACGCGTTGAAGGCTTCACGCTGGCCGATGCCTGGCGCAGCTTTCGCACGGCAATCGGCCTCGGCTGGGCGATCGAGTCGAACTGGTCCGATCCATTCCTGTTCGGGGTCTACACGCTCGCGAAGCCGCTCTCAGCGGCGCTCATCCTGGTCCTCATGTACCAGGTCATCACCGGCGGAAGCTCGCCAGAGTTCCTGCAGTTCCTGGTGGTCGGCAGCGCCCTGTGGAACGTCGTTTTCGGCGTGATGAGCGGGCTTGTGATGTCGATCCTCGAGGACCGCGAGCGCTATCGCATGATCCGGTACGTGGTCGTCACGCCGACGTCTCTCTTCCCCTTCCTGCTGGGACGCGGCCTGGCACGGGTCCTCATCTCGCTGGTTGCGGCCGGGATCACCCTGCTCGTAGGTGTTCTCCTCCTCGGCGTCCGCCTGCAGCCGAACCTGATCATGTTGCTGCCGGCGACGGTGATCGGCCTCCTGGCAGTCATCGCGCTGGGGATCTTCATGGCCGGGCTCTGCCTTCAGCTCAGGCAGGAGGCGTGGCACTACCCCGAGGCGATCGCGGGCGCGCTCTACCTCGTGTCGGGGGCCATCTTTCCGGTCGATATCCTGCCGTCCTTCGTCCAGCCGCTCGCGTACGCCTTCCCCACGACCTGGTGGCTGGAAGCCTCGCGGCGTGGCCTGCTGGGCCACGGTGCCCCGGGCGCCATGGAGCAGCTGGGCGACGGGACGGTCCTGCTGCTCCTGCTCGCGACCACGGCGGTCGTCATCCCGATCGCCCTGGTCGGGTTTGCGCTTTTCATCCGGCGCGCCCGCCAGCTCGGCATCCTCGACATGATCACCGGAACCTAGCGGCTCAGCGGACCAGGCCGGCGTAGTCGCTCACCACGAACGTGTTGCGGCAGCGGTCCGCCCGCTCCGGCACGCAGCGCGCGGCGGCCGCATCGTTGAAGTGCCCGACGAAGACGAGCTGCTCCAGCCGGAGGTTGGGACCCCCCGGCTGCGCTCGCGATGGGAACGGCTTACCGAGCGGCGCGGCCAGCCGCAGCCCGTGCTCCAGCTCCGCTTGGCTCGCCTCCTCCGATGGTTGCTTCGGCAGGAGGACTCGCAACGGACAGTCGCGCTGCAGCCATGCGACCGACGCGTCGACGCCGCCGCTGTCTCCGCGACAGTCCCCCGACAGCTCGGCGTACCAGCCCACGATGCGGAGCTCCCCGTTGCCGTACCGCTCGGCTGGGGCACCGCCGGCGAGGACCTCGGTGACCGGGATCCGCTTCAGCTCCGGCCGAACCTCCCCGATGCTGCCGAAGACGAGCAGGCCGAACACGAACGCTCCGAGAGCGGCGACCGCCAGCATTCCAAGCCGCTGACCGCGGCTCATCGGCTCAGCTCATTCCAGCGCTGCCTCAGGAGGTCGATTCCCCGCCTCCAGAGCTCGACGTGCTCCGGATCGTTCAGCCAGGTCGATGCCCCCGACGGGTGCGGCAGGCAGATGACCGATGCCCCCGGCGCGTCCGCCCAAGCCAGCTCGCGACCGACCAGCTGATCCAGCCGAGCGCCTGCGCCGTAGGCGAAGCGATGCGCCAGCCCGCCGATCAGCAGCACCAGCCGCGGGGCAACGAGGCGCAGCTCCTCCACCAGGTACGGGCCCCAGAGCGCGACCTCCGTGCGCGACGGCGGCTTGTCAACCGCGGAGCCGGCCAAGCGCCCCGGGTAGCATTTCCCGACGCTGGTGACATACCAGCGTTCACGGAACTCGGCCACGCTGATCCCGGCGAGCTCCAGCCAGCCCACCAGGCGCTTGCCCGCGTCCCAGGCGAACGGCAGCCCTGTTTCGATCTCGCGCCAGCCCGGCGCCTGGCCGATCAGCATCGCGGGCTCGCGCCCATCGCCCGAGAGGACGGACCTCGCGCCGTCCGGACAGATGGGCATCGCGTCCTGCAGGCGGCGCAGCTCGGTCCCGTCGGGGGCACGTCGCGGCGCGGAATCCGGCCACCGCCCGGCAAATCGGATCCGCTTCGGCCTAGGCGCGTGGGTCAGGCCTCGCCTCCGCGTCGCAGCCGCTCGGCGGCACGCAGGTCGTCGGCGATGGCGAGGCGGAGCATACGACGCACGCCGTCACTCAGCGGGCCTGCCGCCTCGAGCGCATCGGTTACGGCGTCGCGGGCGGCGTAGAGTCGATCGACCGGGTCCTCGGCCAACGTTGGAGCGGGACCACCCAGCGCACGAACGAAGGTGACATCCTGGCGCTCGATCGCCGCCAGCTCGCTCTCGGCACCCGCGCCGCCGCTCGCGTCGAGCGCCTCGGCCAGCTCCTCGCGCGCGAGCTCCATCCAGCGCAGCCACGCCGCGTACTCGTCGTCGGACGGCGGTAGCTCGTCGAGCGAGAATGCGGCGCGGCTTGGCCCTGCCGCGGCGGCGCGCTCGACCTCGTACCAGTTGTCGCCCACGAAGGCGGGGGCCTGTTCCCCGTGATCGCGAAGCCAGGCGGTGAAGCGGCTCACTCGTTGCGGGATCGCGGTCACTGCCTCATCGTCGCTTTGGGCGAAGGTTGCACAGCCCGGGAGCTCCGCGGCATAAGCCGCCACGCCGCCGTCGAGTCCCGTCTCGACGAAGATGGCGTGGGGCATGGTGCCCGCCATCAGCGGGTCCGGAGCATGGTCACGGCCGGCGGCGGCGGGGAGGCCGGCGGAGGGTGCCGGCCGGAATGACGTTCGGCGTGGCAGCCGAGGTGAAGACGTCGCGCCTCTGGCGTGGATGGCGCCCATCGCTGATCGGCGCATCGGCAGCGGCGGCCGCGGCATACACGTCGGCCGGGATCGTGCCAGGGGCCGCGGCAAGCTCTTCGCGCAGCCGTCGCAGCTGCAGGATCTCGTCGCGCAGGGCCGCGGCGCGTTCGAACTCCAGGTTTCGGGCCGCCTCCTTCATCTGCGCCTCGAGGCCGCTCATCATGCGAGCCAGCTCCTCGGGCTCCTTGCCGGCGACCTGCAGCTCCGCCCGCTCCTCCGCCACCCGGCGCAGGCCCTCGTGGATCTCGCGTATCGCCTTGGTGATCGTCTCGGGCACGATCCCGTGCTCGACGTTGTAGGCACGCTGCTTCGTCCGCCGCCGCTCCGTCTCATCGATCGCCGCCTTCATCGAGTCGGTCATCCGGTCGGCGTACATGATCACGCGCCCGCCGACGTTGCGCGCCGCCCGGCCGATCACCTGGATGAGTGAGCCGCCGCTCCTCAGAAAGCCTTCCTTGTCCGCGTCGAGGATCGCGACCAGGGTCACCTCCGGCAGGTCGAGCCCTTCTCGGAGCAGGTTGATCCCGACCAGCACGTCGTAGACGCCCAGACGCAGGTCGCGCAGGATCTCGATCCGTTCGAGGGTGTCGACCTCGCTGTGCAGCCACTGGACCTTGATCCCGAGCTCTGCGAGGTAATCGGCCAGGTCCTCCGCCATCTTCTTGGTCAGTGTCGTCACCAGGGCGCGCTCCCCGCGCTCGACCGTCGCGCGGATCTCGGCGAGCAGATCGTCAATCTGCGCGGAGGTCGGTCGCACGTCGATCGAGGGATCGATCACGCCGGTCGGCCGGATGAACTGCTCGGCCACCCGTTCGGCGCGCTGCGTCTCGTACGGGCCCGGCGTTGCCGACATGTAGATGACCTGGTTCATGTGGTCCTCGAACTCCTCGAAGGTGAGCGGCCGATTATCGAGGGCCGAGGGGAGGCGGAAGCCGAACTCGACGAGGATCTCCTTGCGGGTCCGGTCGTTCTTGTACATGCCATGAACCTGGGGGATCGTGATGTGGCTCTCGTCCACGATCAGCAGGAAGTCCGTCGGGAAATAGTCGATCAGGGTCCACGGCCGGGAACCCGCCTCGCGGCGGGCGAGATGGCGCGAGTAGTTCTCAATCCCGGAGCAGAAGCCGACCTCGCGCATCATCTCGAGGTCGAACTGGGTCCGCTGGCGCAGCCGCGCCGCCTCTAGGTCGCGCCCCTCAGAGGAGAGCCAGGCGACGTGCTCCTCCATCTCCGCCTCGATGTCACCGACAGCCGCCATCAGCTTGTCGCGCGGGGTGACGTAGTGGGTGGCCGGGTAGAAGTTCACCTCGCGGCGCTCGGCGAGCACCTCACCGGTGAGCGCGTCGACCTCGACGATGCGCTCCACCTCGTCCCCGAAGAAGTCGATCCGCACCACGTACTCGCCGTGTGGAGGCTGGACCTCGAGCACGTCGCCACGCACGCGGAAGCGCGCCCGCGCTAGCGCCGCGTCATTGCGCTGGTACTGCAGATCCACCAGGTGGCGCAGGATCCCGTCGCGTCGATATCGCCCTCCCACCTTCAGGCTGATCACGGTGGCGCCGTAGTCGACCGGCGCCCCGAGGCCGTAGATCGCGCTGACGGAGGCCACGATGATCACGTCCTTGCGCTCGAAGAGGGCGCGCGTGGCGTTGTGCCGCAGGCGGTCGATCTCGTCGTTGCGCGACGAATCCTTCTCGATATAGGTGTCGGAGCGGGGCAGGTAGGCCTCGGGCTGGAAGTAGTCGTAGTACGAGACGAAGTACTCGACCGCGTTGTCGGGAAAGAACTCACGGAACTCCTGGTAGAGCTGCGCCGCCAGCGTCTTGTTGTGGGCCATCACCAGGGTGGGACGCTGCGCCGCCTCGATCACCTTTGCCGCGGTGAACGTCTTCCCGGTCCCGGTCGCCCCAAGCAGCACCTGGTGGCGCAGGCCATCGGACAGGCCCGAGGCGAGCTCAGCGATCGCCGCCGGCTGGTCGCCGGTCGGCTCATAGGGGGCGTGCACAGTCAGGTCGGGCATCGGCCGATTCTAGCGCGGCCCATCGGTACCGACC
>JALYTG010000023.1:0-8551 GCA_030854405.1 Chloroflexota bacterium
GAGGTTCCCGAACGCGTGGTCGTCGAGGCCCGAGCCGGGTGGGAATCGGTATTGCATCAGCTGCGTCATGAGTGGCTCTGCGTCGGCCAGCGCGGCGATGCAGTTGCGGATGTCGCCGGGCGGGACGATCCCCAGCTGGGCTCGCAATCGTCCGCTGCTGCCGCCGTCATCGGCGACCGCCACAACGGCGGTGATGTTGGCCGAGTAGCCCTTCAGGCCGCGCAGCAGAGTCGAGAGGCCAGTGCCGCCACCTAGCGCAACGATCCGCGGCCCGCGGGCAAGGTAGCGCTTCGTATAGAGCACCTCCATCACGGAGTCGCCGCGACCGACGAACGGCGAAACCACGCTCCGCATCAGCCCCCATACCCCGAGAACGGTCAGGACGGCGCCGACCGATCCAAAGACGGCGGCCCGTACCGGTCGCTCCAGCCAGGCGCCGGTCAGGTAGTAGACGACCGGGATCTCGTCCGCCGCGTGGGTGCGGTAGACGTCGATCAGGTACACCGCGGCGCCCAGTCCGAGGATCACGATTCCCGCGAAGACAAGTAGCAGCCACCGCTTGAGGTGCATCCCCGGGTAGAGCCACCGCGGCAGCCGAGGCCTCATCCTGGCAGCTCGCGATGAATGACCGTCACAGCTGCGCCGGGCAGGCTGGCGACGCGCCGGGCAAGCTCCTCAGCAAGGACGATCGATCGGTGGTAGCCGCCGGTGCAGCCGAGGGCGATCCTCAGCTGTTGCTTTCCCTCGGCGCGATAGGCCGGAACCGTAAGCTCCAGCAGCTCGACGACGAGCTGCAGGAAGCGCTCGGCGGCCGGCTGTCCGAGGACGTACTCGCGCACCGGAGCCTCGAGCCCGGAGAGCGACTTGAGCTCCGGCTGCCAATAGGGATTGGTGAGGAAGCGCACGTCGAAGACGAGGTCCGCCTCCAGCGGGATGCCCCGCTTGAATCCGAAGGTGACGATGTCGACGCGGAGCTGGTCGACGGCGCGATCGTGCGGGACGAGGTCGAAGAGGCGCTCCTTGAGCTGGCCGATAGAGAGCCCGCTGGTATCGATCACGTGGTCTGCACGTTCGCGGGTCGCCCTCAGGCGGCGGCGCTCCTCGGCGATTCCCGCCTCGATGCCGTCGCCATCCTGGAGCGGGTGCCGGTGACGGGTCTCGCTGAAGCGGCTCACCAGGCTCGCATCGCTCGCCTCGAGGTAGGCGACGGAGAACGGCACACCGACCTCCGCGAGGGCCTCGGCGGCTCGATCGATGGCGGGTGCAGGATCCCCGGCCCGGATATCGAGCACGAGGGCGACACGACGGAAGCGACCGGGATCGCTTTCCCGCAGCGCAATGAAGCCGTCGAGCAGATCGGGTGGGAGGTTGTCGACGCAGTAGTAGCCGAGGTCCTCGAAGAGCTTGCTGGCCTGGCTCTTCCCGGCACCAGAGAGCCCTGTAATGATCAGAACCTGGCCGCGATCGCGAGACGTGACCGCGCTCGGCACGGGCTGCTCGTCACGCGTTGCAGCCCGGGTCGCGGCGCTGGTTCCAGCTCGTGCCACCTGGCGCTCCCGCTCGGATTGGTCCGGAGTATAGCCTTCAGCCCGGTCCGCGAGCCAAGTCGAACCCGGCCAGCAGGGCCGCCACCGAGGCCGATACGGAGGCGCGCAGGGCAGGTAGATGGTAGCCGCCCTCCAGCGTGAGCGCGACGCCGGGAAGGCCCAGCCGGGCCGCGCACGCACCGAGCGCCTGCGCCACCGCCAGGTAGCCCGCCTCCGTGACATTGAGGCCGGCAAGCGGGTCGTCCCGATGCGCGTCGTAGCCCGCCGACACGCAGATCGCGTCCGGGCGGAATGCCTCCACGGCGGGCAGCAGATCCTCGGTCCAGGTGGGCACGAACGCGTCATCGCCGCTTCCCGCGGCAAGCGGTCGGTTGTGCTTGGTCCCTCGGGCCGCGCCCCGCCCCCGCTCGGTGCGATCGCCGGTGCCGGGGTAGAGCGGCGACTGGTGGGTCGAGGCATAACACAGGTCCGGATCATCGTCGAAGATGGCCTGCGTCCCATCGCCGTGGTGGACGTCCCAATCGACGATCGCGATCCGCCGCGCCAGCCCCGACACGCGCAGGGCGGCAACGGAAATGGCGATGTTGTTGACGAGGCAGAAGCCTGCCCCCCGATCCCTGGCAGCGTGATGGCCGGGCGGACGAACCACGGCGAACGCCACGCGGGCGCGCCCCTGCACGACGGCCCGCGTCGCGTCGACCGTACCGCCTGCCGCCAGGCGTGCGGCGCGCACCGATTCCGGTCCGACGTAGGTGTCCGCATCCAGCCAACCGCCGCCGGCAGCGACTATCGCCGCCAGGCGCGCGACGTGCGCCGCGGTATGGATGCGCAGCAACGCCTCGTCGTCGGCGGGCGTGATCTCGGCCAGCTCCAGGTCGGCACCCACCAGGTGCGCTCCCGCCTCCACGCCGGCCGCGGCCGCCGCGAGACGGGCGGGACGCTCCGGATGGCCGGGTGAATCGTGCGCCGCCATCGCGGGATCGGTCAGGAGCAGGACGCCCGGCATCGGCCGTTACCGCCGCATGAGGCGAATGGCCAGCAGAGAGCCTTCGAAAAGCAGGTACATGACGCTCGACAGGATCAGGGGCGAGATCGGGTCGCCGCCGGGCGTGGCAACGATCGCGAAGATGACGATGCCGAGCACCGTCCAACGCCGGCTGCGAGCCAGGCGGCGGTGGTCGACAATGCCCACCCGGGCAAGCGCCACGAGCAGGATCGGGAACTCGAAGACCAGGCCGAAGACGAGCATCATGGTGGTGACGAAGCCGACGTACTCCGGCAGGGTCAGAAAGGGTTCGACTCCCTCCATCGCGAACGAGAGCAGGAAGCTGATCGCGTACGGGATGATCACGTAGCCGATGAAGACGCCCAGCGCAAAGAGTGCGAGGGCGGCGATCATCAACGGCCACACCAAGCGACGTTCCCGGCGCGTCAGGCCGGGCGTCACGAAGCGCCAGACCTGATACAGGATCACTGGCATCGCCAGCGCGATCCCCAGGAAGCCGGAGATCTTGAGGCGTACCGCAAAGGCATCGGTCAGGCTGGTGACGATCAGCGTCTGATGCGTAGCGGGCAACGGCTGGCGCAGCAGCGCGAGCACCGGCTCGGAGAGAAAGAAACCAACCACCGCGCCGACCACCACCGCCGCGACGCTGATGATCAGGCGGCGGCGGAGCTCCTCGAGATGCTCGATGAGGCTCATGGTCGCCGCGTCGTCAGTCACAGGCGATCAAGGTCCTCGGAGCTCGCGGGCGGGGACCGGCGGAGGTTACTTGGGTTCGCCGGTGTCGCTCGGGGCCGGGCGATCCTCGGACGTCCGCTTCGGCTCGCCGCGGATCGACTCCTCGATCTCGTTCGACGCCTTGCGGAACTCCCGGATGCCGCGGCCGATGGCATTACCGATGTCGGGCAGCTTGCCAGGTCCGAAGATGATCAGCACGATCACCAGCAGCAGGATGAGCTCCCACGGGCCGGGAATCGGCATTTTCACGCCTCCGATCTATCTAGACCGCGCGAGTGTAGCATCGGCCTCGCGCATGCGCTTCAGCGCGTCCTTCGCCGCGGCCCGCGCCGCTTCCCGCCAATCAGGCCCGGTCGAGGCCTCCGAGATCCCGCGCGAGATCGAGACCAGGCCCGGCGCACCTCGCCCACGGCAGTACCGCACGGCGGCCGCCAGATCGCCGCCCTGCTGTCCGACCCCCGGCACCAGGAAGCCGGGGACCGGAGCGATCGATCGGATGCGCTCCAGCTCTGCGGGGGCGGTCGCGCCCACGACCAGGCCTACGCGGCCATCCGGCCAACGCTCGGCGGCCCACATGGCGACGCGCTCGAACAGAGGGCGACCGCCGACCGGCAAGCCTTGCAGCTGCGCAGCACTCGGGTTGCTTGTGCGCACGAGCAGATAGACCATCCGCCCCGGATAGGCCAGGAAGGGCTCGATCGCATCTTCGCCGAGGTACGGTGAGACGGTGACTGCATCGCCCGACAGGTGGCCGAGCAGCCCGGCGGCATAGCGCTCCGCAGTGCTTCCGATGTCCCCCCGCTTCCCGTCGAGGATGCAGAAGAGGTCCGGCGGCACCTCAGCCCGGATCCGCTCCAGGACACGCCAGCCCGCCGCCCCAAGCGCCTCGTAGAAGGCCACGTTCAGCTTGACCGCCGCGGCGTGCTCGCTCACGACTTCGAGCAGTCCGCGCGCGAACCGCTCGATCCCATTCGCATCCGGACTGAAGCCGTCCGGGAGCCGATCGGGGTGCGGGTCGATCCCGATACAGAGCGGCGCCCCGACCGTGGCGACGCGGTCGCGGAGCCGATCGAGCGAGCTCCGTGCTGCGAGCTCGTTCATCCAGCGGCCACGGGCACCGCCGGTGGCGGTGTGAGGCGGCGGCCGAGCACCGGGCTCGCCGAGCTGTGGGCATAGTCGAGCAGGCGCAGGCGGAGACGCGGAATGCCGCCAAACATGTCGTGCTCCAGCGTGCCAACGAGGTCGAGCGCGTCCCCCGCTACGGGCAGGGGCCGATCGGCCGGATCGCCGAAGGCGATCGCGTCGAATGCCTCGCTCCCCTTCAGAAGCCGCATCGCGAGATGTCGCCCGTCGCTGCCGACCCGCCTAGCGTCGACCAGGCGCAGGCCTGTCACGACCAGGACAGGCTCCACGTGGCCGGGACCGAACGGGGCGAGCCGCTCGATCTGCGCGGCGAGGGCCCATTCCAGATAGCGGGCCGGCAGGACGAGGTCGATCGTGACACGGCCGGGTAGTTCCATTGCCGCCAGCGAATCCATCGGGAATGGCCGTGGAAGGCCACCGAAGGCGGCCGCGAACGCTTCCCAGTCGTGGGGCGCAAGGCTGAATCCACCCGCCTGCGCGTGGCCGCCGCGCTTGGATAGATGCCCGGCGCACACCTCCAGGGCCGCCCCGATATGGAAGTCGGCCGGTCCTCGGATCGACCCGCGCAGCTCGCCATCCACCAGCGTGGCAACGGCGACCGGCCGCGCCAGGCTCTCGGCCAACCGTCCGGCGACGAGGCCTACGATGCCGGCCGCCCAGGCGTCGTTCCGCAGCATCAGAGCGCCGGTCCCCTGCCCGCCGGCGCTGATTGAGCGCGCCTCCTCGATCGCGATCGCCGTCATCTCCTTGCGCTGGCGGTGGATCGCCTCCAGCTCCTCGGCGATTCGCTCCGCCTCGATCGGGTCCTCGGCCAGAAGAAGCGAGATGGCGAGCTCGGCCTCGGCGATCCGACCGGCGGCGTTGATGCGCGGCGCGATCGCGTACCCCAGGTCCCTAGCCGTCGGGGCCTCGGGATGCTCGACAGCGCGGGCGAGAAGGGCTCGCAGGCCGGGCCGCGAGATCGCGGCCAGCTCCGCCAGACCCAGGCGCACGATCGCACGGCTCTCCCCGGTCATCGGCGCCATGTCTGCCACGGTGCCGATCGCCGCGATGGCGGCCAGCCCCTCCGCACCCATCCCCCGCCGGGCAAGAAGCGCGCTCGCCAGCTTGTACGCCAGCCCAGCGCCGGTCAGGTCCGGATCGGGGTACGGACAGTCGCTGCGGTGGGGATCGACCACCGCCACCGCTCGCGGCAGGATCGGGCCGGGTAGATGATGATCGGTGACGATCACCTCGATCCCGAGGGCCCGCGCCTTCTCGACCTCGGCCACGTTGCCGATCCCGCAGTCGCAGGTGATGACGAGTCGCACGCCGTCCGCGGCCAGGCGCTGGAGGCCGGTGGTGGAAAGCCCGTAGCCCTCAGCCAATCGGGAGGGGACGTACCGAACGGCCTCGACGCCGAGCGCGCGCAGGCCGACCACCCAGACCACCACTGCGGTCATCCCGTCGGCGTCGTAGTCGCCCCAGATAGCGATCCGCTCCCCGGCCGCGATCGCGGCATCAATCCGATCGAGGGCCACGGTTGCGTCGGCCATGACCCTGACGTCATGGAGTGCCTCGAGGCCCGCATTCAGGAATCGATCGAGCTGGGCGTCGTCGAGGAACCCGCGCCGTGCCAGCAGGGTCGCCACCGGCGGACCGAACCCGGCGAAGGCCGGCGGGTCGAGGCAGGGCTCCGGCAGGAGCCACTCCAGGCGCGGCGAGATCACCGCGCCATCGTACCGGCTGTCGCTTACCGAGGCCTTACCCAATCCGCCGCTGCTCCTGCGAGCGGGCGCAGGTCCAATCGGCCCGGGCTATCGTCCGGCGGCCTTGACCGTCCGTGCCGCAGAGCGCGTGGCTCGCCGCTTCGCGTCCCACTCGTACCAGAGCACCAGCAGCTGGCTGGCGTTGAAGATCGAGGAGTAGGTGCCCGACACGACGCCAAGCAGCAGGGCCAGCGTGAAGGTGCGAATCGTGGCGGGGCCGAGCAGGAGCAGCGCCGTGAGGGTGACGACGACCGTCAGCGAGGTATTGATCGAGCGTCCGATCGTCTGCAGGATCGAATGATTCACGATCGCGCCGAACGGCTCGCCGGCGTGGCGTACCCGGTTCTCGCGGATTCGATCGAAGACCACGATCGTGTCATGGACGCTGAAGCCGATGATCGTCAGGAGGGCGGTGACGAAGAGAGCGTCGAACTCGAGCCCGAAGAAATAGCCGAGGATGGCAAAGATCCCCACGACCACGATTACGTCATGCAGAAGGGCGACGATCGCGGCGGTCCCGAAGCGGAATCCGAACCGAACCCAGAGATAGCCGAGGATGAAGAGCTCGCCGATGATGATCAGGATCGCGGAGCTGCGAATCAGCTCCAGGCCGATGATCGGCCCGACCGTGGTCACGCTGCGCGGGTCGCCGGGGCCGAAACGCGCGACCAGCTTCTCCTGTAGCGCCGCGAACTCGGTCCCCTTCACGACCGGGGGAGGGTTGGCGCTCGGGCTGGCCGCGGCGGCGGTCGACGCGCTGCCGGTCGGCAAGGCGGATGCCGTCGGCGAGCCCGAAGGGGCCTCCGTGGCCGACGCCGCCGAGCTCGCGGTGGAGGTCGCCGCAGGCGTGCCGGTGGGCGCCGGCGTGGGGATCGGCGTCGGCGCGGGAGCGAGGTCGATTGGCTCCGTGCGGATCTCCAGGTAGCCATTGTCCACCTGCCGGACCTGGGCATCGGGGTGGCCGAGCGACGCGAGAGCTGCCTTCATCTGGTCCGCGGACGGCTGCGAGGCGTAGCGGGCTTGCCAAACCGTCCCGCCGGTAAAGTCGATCGACGGCTTCAGCCCGCCCAGAACGATGAAGATCAGGCCGGGAATCGTGAGCAGGGCGCTCAGCACGAAGTACCAGTTGCGCTTCCCGACGATGTCATACATCGCCTAGCGCTCCACGTGGTAGAGCTCGAGTCGGCGACCCCAGTCGGTCCGAACGACGTAGCGCAGCATTGTTCGCGTCACCGTCACCGCGCTGAACATCGAGACGAGCACGCCGATGATGAGCACCAGCGCAAATCCACGCACCGCGGTCGTCCCCTGCCAGTAGAGCCAACCCGCGACGAGCAGCGAGCTCACGTTCGAGTCGAGGATGCTCGACCAGGCGCGGTTGAAGCCGGCCTCGATCGCTGGGCCGAGCGTCTTGCCGGCCCGGATCTCCTCTTTCATGCGTTCGAAGATCAGGATGTTGGCGTCCACCGCCATGCCGATCGAGAGGATGAAGGCGGCCACGCCGGCCAGCGTCAGCGTCACACCGATCAACCGGAAGATCGCGTACACCACCAGCGTGTAGAAGATCAACGCCAGGGCCGCGAGGACGCCGGGAAGCCGATAGTAGGCGATCATGAAGAAGAGGACCAGGAGAAGGCCGACTCCGCCCGCAATGAGCGCCTGGATCAGGAAGTTCGCACCCAGCGTGGGCGCCACCTGCGCGACTCCGGCCTCGCTGAGTGAGACGGGCAGCGCGCCGAAGCGCAGGGTGTTGAAGAGGTTCGTGCGCTGAACCTCTGCGTCGGCTCCACGGCCGACGGTGATGATCGTCTGGCCGCCGCAGATCGCCGACTGGATGGTGGGGGTCGTGATCACCTTGCCGTCGAGCGCAATCGGGCCCGGCTTGCTGACGTTCGCGGTCGTGAAGTCACACCAGATCTTGCGACCCGTATCCTTGAGGGTGAAGCTCACGCCGATCGCGCCACCGCGGTCGGCATCGGGGGCGACCGTATCGGACTCGATCTGGCTGCCGTCGAAGAGGACCCGAACGGTCCCGTCGGTGATCAGCTTCTTGACGTCCTGCCCGTCGGCCAGGGTCTGCCCCCGTGGGTCGAGGAACTGGAGCTGACCCGTCGAGCCAACCAGGTCCCGCACCTGCTGGGGGTTGCTGACGCCCGGCACCTCGACCACGATCCGCTGCGTGCCGTCGCCCGCCACCTCGGTGCGTACCTGGGGCTCTGAGACGCCGATCCCGGCAACGCGCTTCTCGAGGATGTTGCGGGCCACCTCGACCTGCTGGGCGGTGATCTTCCCACCCGACTGGGGCGTGATCTGGAGCGTTACCCGCACGCCGCCTTGCAGGTCGAGCCCGAGCGTCGAGTGGAGATCGCAGC
>JALYTG010000023.1:8561-16845 GCA_030854405.1 Chloroflexota bacterium
ACGTTGACGTGTGCGCAATCGAGATGGAGCGTCTTGCGCGGCAGATCGATGAAGATGGCAAAGAGGGTGACGACCAGGATCACCCAGGGGGCCGTGCGGCGCCAGGTCATGTTCGGCTGAGCTCGTCCTCTCGCGGTCGCGGACACGAAACGCCCCGCTCTCACAGCGGCGGGGCGCGGCGATTATAGGTTCGCGCCGACCGGGCTGCAACGCGGGGGCCTAGGCCAGCATCCCCTCGCGCGAGAGGTGGCTCTTCAGCCGCTCCGCCAGCTCACGGTTGACCCCGGGGGTTTCCGCGACCTCCTCGACCGATGCCTCCCGGATCCGGCGTACGCTGCCGAACTTGCGCAGGAGCGCCTTCTTGCGAGCCGGACCGATCCCCTCCACCTCGTCGAAGACGCTGTGCAGCGCGCGCTTGCCCCGCACCTCACGGTGATAGGTGATCGCAAAGCGGTGTGCCTCGTCCCGGATGCGCTGCACGAGGTAGAGACCCTGGCTATTGCGTGGCAGGACGACCGGGGCGGAGCGGATTGGAAGGTAGAGCTCCTCGAAACGCTTCGCAAGGCCGACGACGGGTAGATCCGCCAGCTGGAGCTCCTCGAGCACCCCGACGGCGGTCGAGAGCTGACCCTTCCCGCCATCGAGAATCACCAGGTCGGGCAGAGCCCAGCCCGCGTCGCGCGGCTGCCTCGTGGGAGAGGCTTCATCGACCGGCTCGCCCGTGTCGCCCTCCGCCGCTTCGTCGGCGCCGACCTCGGCCAGGGAAAGGTAACCGGTTTCGGCGCGCAGCCTGGCGGCGCGGGTCAGACGCCGGCGCAGCACCTCTCCCATCATCCGGAAGTCGTCGGGGGTATCGCCCGAGCGGATCCGGAAGCGGCGGTACTCACGCGGCTCGGGTCGACCGTTGATGAAGACCACCATAGAACCGACCGCGGAGGTCCCCTGGATGTTGCTCATGTCGTAGCACTCGATGCGCTCCGGCGGACGTGGCAGCTGGAGCGCCTCCGCCAGTTCGACCAGCGCCTCGTCGCGCTTCCCCTCGTCGGCGAGCCATTCCGCTCGCTCCTTGCCGAGCGCCTCGACCGCGTTCTGAGTCGCCAGCGCCAGGAGGCGGCGCTTCTCGCCGCGCCGTGGGACGTCGACGGTTACCCGCGAACCGCGGCGATCCGAGAGGAAGGAGGCCAGGTCGGCCGCATCGGCCGGGATCGACGGGACGAGCACCTGGCGCGGGATCGACTGCGTCGCCGCGTAGTACTGCAGCAGGAAGGAGCCGAGCACCTCTGCATCGGCAACGTCGCGCGCGCCCGTGACGATGAAGTGCTCGCGCCCGATCATCTTGCCGTTCCGCACCTGCAGGACCTGCAGGCAGGCCTCCTCCTCCTCGCGCGCCATGCCGATCAGGTCCTCCTCCGCGCGGGTGTAGGCGGCCATCTTCTGCTGCTCCATCGTGCGCTCGACCGCCCGCAGTTTGTCGCGGGCAACGGCCGCGGCCTCGTAGCGCAGGCCCGCCGAGCTCTCGAGCATCTCGCGTCGGAGGTCTGCCGCGATCGGCTCCTGCCTTCCGTCGAGAAAGTCGACGATCCGATCGATCGTTGAGCGATACTCCGCCTTCTCGATCGCCTGGATGCAGGGGCCCTGGCAGCGCTTGATGTAGTAGAGCAGACAGGGACGCTCCAGGACCCGCCTGCCCTCGGGGATCTCCAGGTTGCACGTGCGGAACGGGAAGATCTTGCGCAGCAGCTTCAGCGTCTCGTCCACGCTCGAGGCCGACGCGTAGGGCCCGAAATAGCGGCTCCCGTCCCTGGCGAGCTTCCGCGTGCGCACGATACGTGGGAAGTCCTCCCCCAGCGTGATCTTTACGAACGGGTAGCTCTTGTCATCGCGCAACCGGATATTGAAGCGGGGCCGATGCTCCTTGATCAGGTTGTTCTCGAGCAGGTAGGCCTCGCTGACCGTGTCGGTCAGGATGTAATCGATGTCGGTCACCTCGCGGGTCATGCGGGCGATCCGCGCATCGAGCGGGTCCGTGCTTCCGAAGTAGCTGCGCACGCGGTTGCGGAGGCTGTCCGCCTTGCCGACGTACAGCACTCGACCGCCGGCGTCCTTCATTAGGTAGACACCGGGCGAGGTCGGGAGCTGCCGCAAGATGGCGCGCAGGTGCGCGTCACGCTGGTCCCCGGGGGTCATGGACCGATTCTAGGCGGCGCGAGCGTGCCGGGCTGAAAGCGGCTTCGCCGTCGACGCCGTTCGCCCGGTCGACTACGGAGTCGGCGAGGCGGACTTCTCAATCGGCGCATCCAGGCGCTCCCTGATATACGCCTTGAGCGGCCCATAGTCGCTCGGTGTGGTGCGACCGATGACGGCGAGCACGTACTGCCCGAGCGTATTGGTGGTCGCCTCGAGGATCTGACCCTCGCTGAGTTCGATCCGCCGGTCGGATGCGAGGTGCCCGGAGAGCAGGAACAGGTCGACCGCCGAGAGGTCGGTTCGCAGGCGGCCCTCCAGGGCTCCCATCAGCCCCAGCCCGGGCCCGATCGAGCCCAGACCCCCAGCGCCGAGCTTGGCCTTGAGGGCGGCCAGCACCCGCGATTGGCGCACCGATCTCGCGAAATCACTCGACTCGGCGGGATCGCTCGTGTAACGCGCGCGGGTGTAGGCGAGCGCTCGGGAGCCGTCAAGCTCGAGCTTGCCCTGCTCGAACGAGCCACCATTCCAGATGCCTCGGTTGTAGAAGCTCTCATCCATGGTGAAGTCGAAGCGTCGCGGGTTCTCGATCGTCACGCCGCCGACGGCGTCCACCATCTCCTGAAACCCGGTGAAGTCGATCGCCATCCAGTGGTCGATCTTGACCCCGGTGACGTGTGAGAGCACCTCCGCGGATGCGCGTCCCCCCTCCTCCACCCCGCCGCTGAGGTAACCGGCCGCGAAGACCTCGTTCACCTTGCCGTTGTCGGGAAGCGTCGGCTCACCCTCGATCCACAGGTCGCGCGGGATCGGGATCGTCGTGGTGGTGTTCGTCTTCGGATCGATCGAAAGGATGTTGATCGAGTCGGCCAGGTAGGTGCTGTCATGCGACGCGCCGCTGTAGCCCAGAAGGAGGACGTTCATCCGATCGGAGCCATTCAGCGGGAAGAGGAGCGATGACGAGACGGAAGGCGCCGTAGATACCTTGTCGTTGAATGCAGTGACACGACCCCAGAGCAGGCCGCCCCCCACCACGGCGACCGCCAGCAGGACGAGCAGGGTCACGATCACGAGCCGCCTGAACCGACCCCGCTCTCGCCGGACGCCGTGAGTGGCCGGCACCGGGCCGCGATAGCGGCGATCGGCGCGGTTCAGCGTCTGGTCATCTGCTCGGTCTCGGCGCATCTGGTGCGGTCAGGATAGATGGTCGGTAAGCCGCTGGTGAGCGCTTGGTAAGCGGCGGTCCGCATTGTTGGCCCCGTGATCGCGATTGCGCCGTCGGCGCTCCTCGACTCCCTTGATCCGGCGCAGCGCGCCGCCGCGACCCTGCCCGACGGTCCGGCGCAGGTGATCGCGCCGGCAGGGAGCGGCAAGACGACCACGTTGATCGCGCGTCTCGGAGTGCTGCTCGGACGTGGCGTCGCGGCTGAGCGGATCCTGGTCGTCACCTTCAACCGCGACGCGGCCGTCGAGCTCTCGGACCGGGTGCGGGATCGCCTCGTGCCGGAGCTGCCGACGGCCGCCGGGATCGAGGTGCGCACGCTTCACGCGCTCGCTCGCCAGGTGCTGCTCGACGCGGGATGCGGCGTTCGTCTGGTCGCCGACCGTCTCCCTCTGCTGCGGGCCGCACGTCGACGTTCGCGGCTCGGCCGACGCTCGGACGAACCACCACCGCCCGACGCCGCGACGCTGGATGTGCTCCTCTCCCTGTGGAAGATTGAGGGCAGGCCGCCAGCCCCGGAAGCCCCCCCCGCGCTGGACGAGTTCGGAGCGCTGCTGGCGGCGCGGGGGGCCATCGACTTCGACGACCTGGTGGTACGCGCCGGTGACCTCCTCGAGACTGACACCCTGCTCCGCGAGCGCTGGCAGGGCCGCTTCAGCCACCTGCTCGTCGACGAGTTCCAGGACGTCGACGCCGCGCAACTGCGCCTGGTGCGCGTCCTTGCCCAGCCCGAAGACAACCTGGTGGTGGTTGGCGACGACGATCAGACCATCTATGCGTGGCGCTTGGCCGACGTGCGTAGGATCCTGGACTTTGGCTTGTCGTACCCGAAGGCCACCCGCATTCAGCTGGCGACCAACTACCGATGCCCGCCCGCAGTGGTCTCGGCCTCCGGCCGACTGATCGCGGTCAATCGTGAGCGATTCGCCAAAGAGATCAGGGCCGGGTCGGCGTCGACGGCCAAGCGCCCGCAGCTGCTCGCGGTCGCGACCGACACCCCCGACTGGCCGGATCGGCTCGTCGCGCTCGCGCGGGCTGCAGCGGCCGGTGGCAGCGTCTGCTTCCTCGCCCGTACCCGAACCGAGCTGACGCCGGTCATGCTTGCGCTCGTTCGCGGGATGCTGCCGCACCGCACCTCGCTTCCGGCACCGGTTGAGGCTGACCCCGTGGTCGCCCTGGCCGAGGCCCTTCGCGGATCGCCCGCCAGCGGGCCGCCCTTTGAGCCCCTACGCCGCCTGCGGGCCGCACGACGCTGGACCCGCGCCGAGGACGAGCTTGGCGACGAGGATCACACTGCACTCGACGCATTCCTCGGTTGGTCGGCCGGCTTCGGCTCCGGCGCCGCCTTCCTGGAGGGCTACGACGTCGCACGGCGCCGGCTCGCCGCGCTACGCGATCCTTCCGCACCCATCGAGCTGGTGACGGTCCACGGCGCCAAGGGGCGCGAGTGGCAGACGGTCGTGGTCGTCGGCTTCGAGGAGGACCGCTTCCCGAACCGACGCGCGCTCCTTGGAGCCGCACTCCCCGAGCGAGCAATCGAAGAGGAGCGACGGCTCGCCTATGTGGCGCTCACTCGCGCCCGTGGGCAGCTGGTCCTCGCCTTCGACCCGGCGAGGCCGTCGAGGTTCCTGGCCGAGATGGGCTACAGGCCGACCTTGCGGGCCACGACCGACAGGTAGCGAACCAGGCGTGTCACGTGCTCGTCGAAATCGAGGTCGATCCCGTCAGCACCGGCGAGCAGCATGTCGCGCGGAACGGCGCGGGCGAAGGCTTTGTCCTTCATCCGCTTGCGCACGTTGCTCGGCTCCACGTCGGCCAGCCGCTTGCTCGGCCGCATGAGAGCCACCGCGACCAGGAAGCCGGCGAGCTCGTCGCACGCGTAGACGAGGTTGTCGAGCCGGGTCTCGCGCGGAACGTCGAGCGCATCGTTGTGCGAGCGAACCGCGTGGACCACCTCCTCCGGGTAGCCGAGCCGTTCGAGCTCGTCGGCGCCGATGGCGCCGTGTGTCTCAGGTGCGGGATAGCGCTCGTAGTCCAGATCGTGCAGGAGGCCGGCCATCCCCCATTCGTCGAGCTGCTCGCCGGTCAGCCCGTCATCGGCTGCGTACCCACGGACGCCCGCCTCAACCAGCACGCCGTGCTTGCGAAGCGACGGGTTCTCGTTCCACTCGTGCAGGAGGGCGAGGGCTTCGGCGCGTGTCGGCATCGGTCAAGAATAGACAGCGCGGCTCGGCAGTGACGCAGGTTTGCACTACCCGGCGACCGCCGCGGGCTCGCGGCGTCGGCGCGCCGCCGGCGCCGGCGCATCGGTCAGGTGGAGGGCCGGACGTAGATAGTGACCTGTGTAGGACTCGGGCACTCGGGCCACCTCCTCGGGTGTGCCTGCCGCAATCAGCGCGCCGCCGGCATCGCCGCCCTCTGGCCCGAGGTCGATCACCCAGTCCGCCGTCTTGATCACGTCCAGGTTGTGCTCGATGACGACCACCGTGTTGCCGGTCTCGACCAGGCGACTGAGCACCTTCAGCAGGCGCGACACGTCCTCGAAGTGCAGGCCCGTCGTGGGCTCGTCGAGGATGTAGAAGGTCTTGCCCGTGGCCCGCTTCGAGAGCTCAGTGGCCAGCTTCACGCGCTGGGCCTCTCCGCCCGAGAGGGTCGTGGCGGGCTGCCCGAGGTGGACGTAGCCCATCCCGACGTCATGCAGCGTCTGCAGCTTATTGCGGATCGACGGGACCGCCGAGAAGAACCCAAGCGCCTCCTCGACGGTCATCTCCAGGATCTCGGCGACGTTCTTGCCCTTGTAGTGGATCTCGAGTGTCTCGCGGTTGTAGCGCTGCCCCTTGCAGACCTCGCACTGGACGTACACGTCCGGCAGGAAGTGCATCTCGATTTGGACAATCCCGGCCCCCTCGCATGCCTCGCAGCGGCCCCCCTTGACGTTGAACGAGAAGCGACCCGGCTTGTAGCCGCGCAGGCGCGCCTCAGGAACGGCCGCGAGCAGCTCGCGCAGCGGTGCCCAGAGGCCGGTGTACGTCGCCGGATTCGAGCGGGGTGTCCGGCCGATCGGCGACTGGTCGATCTCGATCACCTTGTCGATCTGCCCGATGCCTTCGATCACGTCATGCTCCCCCGGCCGATCCCGCGACCCCCAGATCTCCGACGCCAGCGCCGGGTAGAGCGTCTGCGTCACGAGGCTCGACTTGCCCGACCCGCTGACCCCCGTGATGGCAACGAAGCGGCCAAGCGGGAAGCCGACGTCGAGGTCGCGGAGGTTATTCTCCCGGGCGCCGCGAATCGTGAGCCACTCTCCGGAACCCTGTCGGCGGCGGGATGGGACCGGGATGAATCGGTCACCACGCAGGTAGTCGGCGGTGATCGAGCGGTCGGCGTCCAGGAGCTCGGCAAGTGGTCCGGAGTGGATCAGCTCGCCTCCGTGCTCACCGGCGAGCGGACCGATGTCGATCACCCAGTCCGCCGCCCGGATCGTCTCCTCGTCGTGCTCGACCACCAGGAGCGTGTTGCCCAGGTCGCGCAGTCGTACGAGCGTGGCGATCAGCCTCGCGTTGTCGCGCTGATGGAGGCCGATCGACGGCTCGTCGAGGATGTAGAGGACGCCCATCAGGCTCGAGCCGATCTGGGTCGCCAGCCGGATCCGCTGCGCCTCTCCCCCGCTCAGCGTGCCGGACGCGCGGTCGAGGGTCAGGTAGTCGAGCCCGACATCGACGAGGAAGCCGAGCCGCGCGCGAATCTCTTTGAGCACCTGCCGCGCAATCTGGTTCTCGCGATCGGTCAGGCGCTCCGAGAGCGAGCCGTACCAGGTGAGCGCATCGGTCACCGAAAGCTTCGTAGTCTCGATGATGTTGCGCCCCCCGACGGTCACGCTCAGTGACTCCGGCTTGAGGCGCATCCCGTTGCAGCGAGGACAGGGACGCGTGGTCATGTAGCGCTCGATCTCCGAACGCATCGTCTCGCTGCCGGTTTCGCGGTAGCGCCGCTGCAGGTTCGGGACGATCCCCTCGAAGGTCGTCTTGAAGGTATGGGTGCTGCCGTTCCTGGACCGATACTGCACGCTCACCCGCTCCCCTCCGTTGCCGTAGAGCAGAATCTGGCGCGCCTCGTCGGAGAGCTCGCGGATCGGGACGTCGGTCCGGAATCGGTAGTGCTCGGCCACCGCATTCAGGATCTTCGCAAACCACGACTCGGTCGCCACCATCCGGCGCCAGGGCACGATCGCGCCCTCGTCAAGGCTCAGGTTCGAGTTCGGCAGCACGCGCTGCGGGTCGATCTCGAGCCGGCTGCCGAGCCCCGTGCACTCCGGACAGGCGCCGTGCGGCGAGTTGAAGCTGAAGTTGCGCGGTGCCAGCTCCTCGAAGCTGCCGCCATGCTCGGGGCAGGCGTAGCGTTCTGAGTAGAGCCGATCCGCCGCTTCGTCGGGAAGATTGACCATCACGGTCCCGTCGGTAAGGCGCAGCGCAGTTTCAATCGAATCGGCCATGCGGGAGGCGTCCGGCCGCGCGACGCCTTCGTCGTCCTTTGCCCGGACCAACAGCCGGTCGACCACCACCTCGATGCTGTGCTTGTACTTTTTGTCGAGCTCGATCTCCTCGTCCAGGTCACGCAGCTCGCCGTCGACCCGCACGCGGACGAAGCCAGCCTGCTTGGCCCCGGCCAGTACCTTTTCGTGCTCCCCTTTCCGGTCGCTCACCAGGGGCGCCATGATCATCAGTCGCGTACCCTCCGGCAGCTCGTAGAGCTGGTCGACGATCTGTTCGACCGTCTGGCGGCTGATCTCGCGGCCGCAGACCGGACAGTGCATCCGTCCAATGCGCGCCCAGAGCAGGCGGAGGTAGTCGTAGATCTCGGTGACGGTCCCCACCGTGC
>JALYTG010000134.1 GCA_030854405.1 Chloroflexota bacterium
GCTGGTCGGGATAGGTATCGATCTTCGGCCGCTGGCGACGCTTCTGCATGTCCTCCAGGGCCAGCGGGTGCATCTTGAACTCCTTCGCCAGCGCCTCCAGCGATTCGGCGTCCGGGTCGAGGAGGTCGAGCCATACCAGCTGGTCCTTGTCGGCCCGCAGGTGCCGCAGCTCCTCGAGCTTGGACTCTGCCAGGGTGCGGACCGATCCATCGGCGGCGCGAATGAGACAGGTGCGGATCATCGGCGCGGAGTGTACGCCGCTGCATCGGCGGCGAAATGTGCTATTCTGCGGTAGCCGATTACGAACGGGAGGGATGGATGAGCTGGCTGCCTGCGCCGGTCGAGAAGCTGCTCGAGGTGGCGCTGGTTGGCGAGCTGGCGGTGGTCGGTCCCAATGAGCGACCGATCGTCCATCCGCTGATCCCGCTCTACGATGGCGAGCGCATTTACATGCACTCGAGCACGCTCTTCTCGAAGAAGCTGGAGCACATCAAGCGGCACCCGCAGGTATCGGTCTCGCTCAGCGACCCGATTGCGATGAAAGGGAGCACCGACCGCGCCACGATACAGGGCACGGCGCGGCTCATCGAGGACGATCCGCACAGCCAGTGGGAGGCGCTGATCCTCGGACTATGGCGCCGCAAGGAGCCGGTCATCGACTCCTTCCTCAAGATGCGAGTCGCCCTGCCGCTCTTCTTCGAACGTGCGGTGATCGAGATCACGCCGGAGCGCTGCCTCTACTGGCCCGGGGGCGATACCTCGGTCGCACCGGTCATCTCCACGCGCCGCAGCGAGGCGGCCTGATGCCGCGAGTCGACGCCACCGACCTGACCAGGCTCGACCGGTATCCATTCGTGGTCGTCTCCTGGGTGGGCGTCGACGGCTATCCGGTCAGCGTGGCCACCACCTTCGAGACCGATGCCGCACGCCACGAGGTGATCCTCCGGGAAGCCGCCGGCGACGCGGTCGCCATCCCGACCGACCGCGAGGTCAACGTGATCGGCAGCCACATCCGCCCCACGCCGGGTCAGGGCTACGACGAGCGTCGCTATCTGCAGCTTTGGGGCCGCGCCGGCGAGACGAGCGGGGGCCGGGTCATCTTCAGCCCCAGCCGGGCCTGGGGATGGGACGAGGCGGAGATGCCCTTCTTCGAGTATTCGGAGCGGAGCGTGCCGCAATCACGACGCTACCTCGAGCTGCTCTCGGCTGAGGCTGGACGCCGGATCCGCCCGCGCCTCTCGTTGGGCTGGCTCGCGTTGCGCACCACCCGCCTGCCCTTCCTCTCCGCGACCATCATCCCGGTCATGCTCGGCGTCCTGATTGCCCTGCGCCATGGGGCGTTCGATATCTGGCTGGCGCTGCTTACCGTGGTCGGCGCTTCGCTCGCCCACCTGGCGATCAACGTGACCAACGACATCTTCGATACCCTCTCGGGCGCCGATGCCGCGAACGTAAACCCGACCCAGTTCAGCGGCGGCTCGCGCGTGCTGATCTACGATCTCCTCACCCTCCGTCAGCTCCTGACGGTCGCCCTGGCGCTGTTTGCCGGCGCGGCGGCGATCGGCCTGCTGCTGGTCTGGCTCACCGGCTCTCTCACCCTGCTCCTGATCGGCATCGCAGGCATCGCGGTGGGGATCGCGTACACCGCGCCGCCCCTCAAGCTGGTCTACCGCGGGCTGGGGGAGATCGCGGTGGCCGTCGGGTTCGGTCCCATCATGCTGCTGGGCGCCTACGTCGTGCAGACGGGGCGCCTCGCACTGGAGCCTTTCGTGGTCTCGATCACGGTCGGCATCCTCGTCGCGCTGATCCTCTACGTGAACGAGATTCCGGACCGTGCGGGAGACGCTGCTGCCGGAAAGCGAACGTTGCCGGTGCGCCTGCGACCGGACACGATCACCAGCGGCTATCTGGTGGCCGCGATCGTCGCGTTCGCTGTGATCGTGATCGGGGTGGCCGGAGGACTGCTCCCGTGGCCGACTCTGCTCGCACTCGCCGCCGTGCCGCTCGCGCTGCGGATCCACACCGGCATCCGCCAGCACTACAACAGTCCCTACACGCTGATAGCGGTGATGGGGACCAACGTCAACCTGAATCTGATCGTCGGCGGGCTGCTGCTGGGTGGCTACGCGGCCACACTGCTCGCCACCGCGTTGCTGCACTAGGGCCCGCGGTCAGCCGAGGTCAGACCAGCTCGCGCCATCCCAGCTCGTGTGAAGCAGGCTGCCATCGGCATCGCGGGCGAAGACGTCGATCAGCGGCGAATGCTGACCCGGCCTGCGGCTCGGTCTCGCTCGGCGATACTCGCGAACATCAGGATGGCGTCGATCTGCTCAGCCTGCAGCGCGATGGCCGCAACATGCTCGCGCATGGTGTGGACGTAGCCGACGGTGCCCGCGGTCCAGTCGCCCACCGCCACCGGCGCGACGTGGCGACCGGCGCCCAACAACAGCTGGACCGCCAGCTCCGGTCCACGCGATCCGGCCGAGACCAGCAGCAGCCCTTCAACCGGATCACGCAGCGGGAGGCGGTGCTCTCCCACGCGGCCCGCGACGACTACCGGCAGCCGTTCGCCCGGCGCCAGCGGCGTCGCCAGGACGTCGATCTCCCGCGTCTCCTCGTAGAGCGGATAGCCGAAGCGATTCCCCACGAAGAGGATCCCGGCCAGCAGGAGCGGAAGGAGGACGAGCGGCCACGCGATCGAGGCTGGTGGCGCAGGAATCGCGTCGATGGCCAGAAGCTGTCCCGGGATTACCCGACGCTGGCTCCCGGCCGCGGGATCGGTCGCCGAGGCGTAGCCGGGGACCTGGACGCCTGCGATCTCCAGGTGCCCGGTCGGCACCTCCGGGAGGCGTTGGAGCCGCGTGTCGCTTCGGAGCACGATGGAAAGCGATGGGTCCTTCGCATCGTGCAGCAGGTAGAAGCTGCCCTCGATCTGGGACGGGATGCCGTGCAGGGACTCGATCGTGCCCGGGACGCGCACCCAGCCATCGGGTTGCGACACCCTGCCGGCGAGGATCTCGCCCACGGTGACCTCCTGCGGGTGCACTCCATTGACGCTCGCGACGATGGGGATGGTGGCGGCTGCGATCAGCAGTCCAACGACGATCCAGGTCCGACGTCCGCGCAGGATGCGACCGGGAATGAACCCGAGTCCCCGCTCGACGATCGAGGCGAGCAAGCCGAAGATCAATAGAACGCGCGCGGGCATGGCCCCATCATCACCGCCTGAAAGGCCGTCGCGCCAGCCCCGCACGGGTATCGGCCGGGATGACCATCGGCGCACTCCCGGAGCCATTGGGCGAGGCCGCGACGTACGATGCCCGGGTGAGTCGCCGCTCCTGGACACTCGTGGCCGTCGTCCTCGGATCGGGAATCGTCTTCCTCGATTCGACCGTCGTGAACGTCGCCCTGAGCGCCTTGGGCAGGGAGCTTCCGTCGACCCTGGTGGCGACCCTCGAAGGCCAGTCGTACGTCGTTTACGGCTATCTGCTCAGCCTCAGCGCGCTCCTCATCCTTGCGGGAGCCCTCGCGGATCTGTACGGGCGCCGGCGGATGTTCCTTCTCGGCCTTGGCGGCTTCGGAATCAGCTCTGTCCTGTGCGGCGTGGCGCCGAACATGGAGCTGCTGATCGCCTTTCGGCTGGTGCAGGGCGCGTTCGGGGCGCTCCTGGTGCCGACCTCGCTTGCCATCATCAACGCCACCTTCGAGGGCCCCGAGCGAGGCCGGGCATTCGGCATCTGGGCCGCTGCGTCCGGCGCCACGACCCTGTTCGGCCCTCCGCTGGGCGGCTTCCTGGTCGACGCGGTCAGCTGGCGCGTCGTCTTCCTGATCAACGTTCCGCTTGTCCTCCTCGGGATCTACGCCGGCGCTGCTCACGTCGCAGAGAGCCGCGACCGCGATGCCAAGGGTGGGTTCGACCTCCTGGGCGCAGCGGTGGTCGCGATCGCTGTTGGTGGCCTCTCCTTCGGTGCCATTCGCGGACAGGAGCAGCAGTGGAGCGACCCGATTGGATGGGTGGCGCTCGCGGTCGGGGCGGTCGCCCTGGCGCTGGTCCCGCCGCTGATGATCCGGCGGCAAAACCCGCTCGTGCCACCCCGGCTCTTTCGGTCGCGCAACTTCACCGTCGTGAATATCTCGACCCTGCTGATCTACGGAGCGCTCTACGTCTATGGCTACCTGCAGGCGGTCTTCGTCCAGGGGACGCTCGGGTACTCGGCACTGGCAGCAGGGCTCATGGGGCTGCCGGCCAGCGTGCTGCTCACCTTCTTTTCGACCAGCGTCGGCACCATTGCGGGCCGATACGGGCCACGCTGGTTCATGATCATCGGGCCGGCGTTGATGGCCGCCGGACTCATCTGGCTGGTCCGGATCCCGGCGGATAGCTCACCGTGGCGGGCGAGCCTGGCCGATCCCGCGACCCTGCTGCCGCCGATCGGCTACTTTCGGGATTTCCTGCCCGCGGTGCTCGGCTTCGCCATCGGCCTGACCTGCCTGGTCGCTCCGCTCACCACGGCGCTGATGAGCTCGGTCCCCGAGCGTAACTCAGGCCTCGCTTCAGCCATCAACAATGCGATCTCGCGCGTCGGGCCGCTGCTCGCGGGCTCTCTCATCTTCGTCGCCGTCACGGCCAGCTTCTACGGTGGCCTGAAGCAGCGCGTCCCGGCCCTGAATATCGATTCCACCGAGGTGCGTCGTGCCCTCTCGCCGCTCAATGCGCCGAAGGGTGACGTACCGCCGCAGGAGGCCGCAGCCGCGCGCGAGTCATCCGCGGATGCTTTCCACCTCGCCATGGCGATCGCCGCCGGGCTATGTCTCGGCGGTGCCATCACAAATGGAATCGGTATCCGGAACCTGGCTCGCCCGGCTGCCTCGACGGACACTGAATCGACACGCCAGGCTGCCACCGCCTAGAAGACGGCCGGGCACCATGGCGCTCGATCACTGCGCAGCAACCCGTCGAGCCTGGCGGCGCTGCCTGCGCCGAGCTCCCGGCCCCGTCCGGCGGCCAGCAGCTGCGCGACGGTGAAGGCGCCCAGGTAGATCGCCGCGAGGTCGGTCACGTCGAGGTCGAGCTCCGCAGCCTCGCCGGTTCGCTCCACGACTGCGGACCCGTCGCCTACGTCGAGCGCCCAGCGTCCCGCGTTCCAGGGGCAGAATTCGTCGCGCAACCCGATGATGACCCGGCCCGACCCGTGGTAGCGACGACCGCCCAGCGCCCCTTCCACATCGACGATGCGGAGCCAGAGCGCGTCACCGATCGTGAAGCGCAGGCGCCGTGGCTCCGCCATCGCCAGCAGCAGCGGATCGTCCACCGCGAGCAGCTGGCCCACCACCGTGGCGATCAGGTCGACATCGAAGAGGAAGCGCCACAGGTCGAGATGCGCAGCCGCGTTCTCCGCCATCAGCTCCATGACCACCAGCCGCGACTTGGATCCGCTCAGGTCCCAGTCGTCGTGGATCCGGTAGCGGGCGTAGCCGTCCACTGCTCCGTCGACTTCGTGCACGACGAAAAAGGCGGGTCCTCCGCCTCGGCGCCAGCGTTCCGGGTCATAGAAGAGCGCGTCCCAGAAGGCCGGGGAGCGCTCGAAGAAGCCGACGCGAGCCGTCCGCATCCGCTCGTAGAGCGGCGGAAAGAGCTCGCCGGCCTCTGCCCGGCTCACGAAGCGGATCCGCCCGCTGGGCGTGCGCGGGACTCGGAATGCGCTGCGGCTGCGCTCGACGTCGATGCTGCCCATGACGGTCGCGAGGCCATACCCGAAACGCTGGTAGATGCTTCCTTCGGACGCCCACAGCGCGGCGAGCGGCTCGCCGCGCTCATGCACCTCGTCGAGCTGGCGGCGCATCATCTGCCGCAGGATCCCGCGTCGTCGATGGGTCGGTTGGACGCCGACGGCACTGACGCCGGCGACCGGCAGCGTGCCGCCGGGGACAGTCAGCTCGAACGAGATGATGGTGGCGTTGCCCACCATCCTCTTGCCGTCGTGTGCCGCCAGGGCGCGATCCGCCTCAAAGAGTGGTTCGAAGACTGGCAGGTCGTCGGGCTCGAAGTGCTCGCCGAAGGCGATCTCGGCCGACTGGAAGAAGTCGCGTGCGCCGCCCGAATGGCGCTTGACCTCGATTGTCATTGGCGGATTATCATCCGCGCATGCAGATTCAGATCGGTCGTCGTCTCAGCGAGGTCGACGTCGGTTAACTGACCGAGGCCGCCAGCGCCTACGCGGCGGTGACGATGGACCTGGGTACCGGCGACGGGCGCGCCGTTCTGGCTCGGGCAGCGGCTCATCCTGCCGAGCTCGTGGTCGGCATCGATGCGAGCAGCGCCGCAATGGTGAGAGCCTCGCGGAGAGCCGCGGCACCCGCGACCCGCGGAGGCCTCTCGAATGCTCGCTTCGTGGTCGCGGGGCCTGCCCGGCCTCGATCCCGAGGCGACCGCTGCCGTCTATCGGCAGCCGGGCCTGCAAATCGTCGCCTCCAGGTCCGCGACTCCTCGCGACCTCGCCACCGCACACTCGTCGTGGGGCAAGCGTCTGGCGGGCAACCCCGGTCGCACCGCCTGGCTCACGGAGCTCCCGCGGCCGCCACGCGCCGCCGATGCACGGTCCGTACCGATGCCGCGCGTATCATCCGCGGCACCTCATTATTTGTTCTTGCCGAGGGTGACCGATGCTTCCGATCGCCGACGAGAATGAGCCGGGGACCGGCCCCGCCTTCGTCACGCTGGCAC